>NZ_JBNCKT010000272.1:0-1561 GCF_049841675.1 Micromonospora sp. DT4 | reverse complement strand
GCTAGCCCTGCATTCCGCGCGTGGCTGATCGTGGGTGGGTTTCGGCGTGGCGGGTTCGTCACGAGCGGGGTCGGTGGCAGCGTGCCGGGCTGTGAGAGAGCGTGCGCGGTACGGCTCGTTGCCGTCGGTGGAGAAGGCGTTGGGGTCGTTGCCGGTGGTCGCGGCGTTCGCTGCCCGGCTGCGGATTCGTGATGTCATCGATGGGTTGTGTCCGGTGGATGACCGGTCGGAACTGACGCATGGCCAGGTCATCGAGGCGTTGGTCGCGAACCGGTTGACCTCGCCGGAGCCGCTGGTGCGGGTGCGGGACTGGGCGGGCGGGTACGCGGTCGAGGAGGTGTTCGGGGTGCGTCCGGAGCAGCTCAACGATGACCGGGTCGGCCGGGCGTTGGATGCGATCGCTGCGCGGGTGGACTCGATCGTCGGGTCGGTCGGTGCGGCTGCGATCGAGGGGTTCGGTATTGATGTGTCCCGTATTCACTGGGATATGACCTCGATGTCGATGTACGGCGAGTACGTGCAGGTCGACGAGATGTACGCGGCGCCGAAGTTCGGGCATCCGAAAGACCGGCGGCCGGATTTGAAGCAGGTCCAGGCGGGGCTTGCGGTGGCCGCGGACGGCGGGGTTCCGATCTTCCACCGGGCCTACGACGGCGGCGCGGGCGAGGTCGCCCAGGTCATCCCGATGATGAAAGCGTTACAGCAGATCGCCACGACCCGCCGGCTGTTGATCGTCGGCGACTCGAAGCTGGTCTCCTACGACAACCTGAGCAAGATGCACGGCGACGACGTGAGCTTCGTAGCGCCGGCGTCGAAGGTGTACGTGCCGGCCGAGGCGCTGGCCGGTCTGGACCTGGCCCAGGCCAGCCGGGTCGACTACGTCGCCGCACGTGACCGGGGCAAAGACCCCGCCAAGCTGGGGACGTGGCACGTGTACGAGGACACCATGACCTTGACCGGCCCGCGCAAGAAGGATCCGGTGCTGACCTTGCGCCGGGTGTTCGTGCACTCCAGCGCCCGGGCGCAGGCCGCAGCCACCGCCAGGGCCAAGAAACTCGACCGGGCCACCGACGACCTGGACCGGCTGACCCGCGGCCTCGGTTCCCGGCACTATCCGGATGCCGCCGCGGTCGAGGCCCGTCTGGCGGTGATCGGCAAGACCCGCCGGGTCACCGCCTACCTACGCACGACCACCGGCACCTGCCCGGACACCGGGAAACCCACCCTGACCTGGCACTTCGACCAGCAGACGATCAATGCCGAAGCGGCCACCGACGGCTGGTACGCGCTGCTGACCAACCTGGACCCCGACGAGGCCGACGCCACCCAGGTCCTACTGCACTACAAGGGCCAGGAAGCCGTCGAACGCCGCTACTCCGCGTTCAAGGGCCCCCTCGCCGTCGCCGCGATCTACCTGAAGAACAACCGCCGGATCACCGCCATGATCACCGTGGTCTGCCTCGCACTGCTCATCTTCAGCCTGATCGAACGCCAGGTCAGACACGCTCTGACCGCCCTGGGCCGGACCACCATCGCCGGTCTCTACGCCGGCCGGCCCGCC
>NZ_JBNCKT010000271.1:0-1643 GCF_049841675.1 Micromonospora sp. DT4 | reverse complement strand
AAGCCTTGTTCGGCAAGCCAGAAGTCCGCTACGCAGCCGGCTAACCACGGCACCTTTGGGTTACTGGTCAATAAGCGGCTTGTTCCTCGCTGAGAGTCAGACCGACGGAACGGCGTACCGGTACGGCCGACAGCCGCTCCAGGATCGAGCCCCACCCGCAGCCGATGTCGAGCACGCTGCCTGCGCTCTGGGCCTGGACGGCGTCCAGGTGATACCGCAGCTTGCGATCCTGAGCCTGGGCCAGGGTGTCCGCCGAGCCGGCCCACATCGCACACGAGTACGTCAGCGAGCCGTCCAGCCAAAGACGGTAGAAGTCGTTGCCGATGTCGTAGTGGTGGCGGACCGCCGCGGCCGCCTCCTCGACCCGCCGCGTCGGGCTCTCGGTCGGCATGTCTCAGGCCCCGCCCAGCCGAAGCTCGGTGTACAGGTAGGCCGCAATCGACTCGATGTTGGAGTCGTCGAACAACGTCTTGGACGGAACCTCGACGCCGAAACGCTCCTCGATCTCGATCAGCAGCGAGACGGCCAGCGCTGAGTCGAGTCCGAGTCGATCAAACGTCACGGTCGGGTCGATCGTCTCGGCCTGCACGCCGAGCAGGGCAGCCACCTGCTCCCGGCACCAGTCGCGGATCTGGTCGCGGGTGAACTCCACACGGGACGTCATAGTGCTCGTTTCCTCTGGTCAGACGATGCGTTTGGCGGCGCGGCGGTCCGGCGCCGGAAGCTTCACGCCGGATGCCAGTCCGGCGGCGGTCAATCCCTTGATCACCCAGAAGCCGGGGTCGAGGCGGTACCAGTCCAGGCCGAACGACGGCGAGTCGGGAAAGGCGTGGTGGTTGTTGTGCCACGATTCACCCAGGCTGATCAGCGCGAAGATCCCGCCATTGCGGCTGTTCTCCCGGGACTCGTACGGCCGGGAGCCGAACATGTGCAGGAACGAGTTGATAGCCCACACGATGTGTTCCAGGATGAAGATTCGTGCCAGTCCGCCCCACAGCAGCCCGCTGACCGCGCCCTCCCAGCTCAGCGTGACCAGGCCGCCGACCACGGTGGGCAGCAGCAGTCCGAGCGCAACCCAGTGGAAGTAGTATCGCGCGACGCGTACCAGCTGCCGTTTCTTCAAGAGGTCGGGCGCGTAGTGGACGATGTTGGGATATTCGTGCCGCCGCATCCACAGGAAGTGCGAGTGGACGAGGCCGCGGACACGGCCCTTCCACCCGTCGCCCGACAGGTTGGGCGAGTGCGGGTCGCCCGCGCGGTCACTGTTCTCGTGGTGCCGGCGGTGGATCGCCACCCACGAGATGAGGCTGCCCTGCCCCGCCATCGATCCCAGCACCGCCAACACAGCCATCACCGAGGGCGCGGCCTTGAAGGTGCGGTGGGTGAAAAGCCGGTGATAGCCGACCGTGATGCCGAGCCCGGTCAGCAGCCACATCACGAACAGCAGGCCACCCTCAAGCAGCCCGAACGGCCGGACCCAGAGGAACGCGATGGCGAGCGCCATACCGACGAACGGTAGGACGTCGAAGAGAAGGAAGTGTCGGCGCTGCAACCGGTGCAGGTACGGGTTATTGACCAGTAACCCAAAGGTGCCGTGATCGTTGTCCGTGTATGGGTGTTGCGGTACGTGATGCGCGGCGGCT
>NZ_JBNCKT010000270.1:0-1682 GCF_049841675.1 Micromonospora sp. DT4 | reverse complement strand
CCACCTCACCAGCACCCACCCTCCACGTCCACCAGCAAAGCAACCCCAACACCGCGCACAAAACAACGCGCGAAACCCTACTCCCGACAAGGTGACAAGTCGCGCGAACAAGGTGACAAGTCGCACAAATATCCCACACCGGGCGAGCGTGTCGACGCCATCAACACGTGGGTAGCGCAAGACTCCACCAATCGCCGGAACACAGTCCCCACAAACGACGACACTGTGACTGTCGGAGAAAAGACATACCCGATCGGCAGGTTTTTCGAGAGCCTGACACGAGGTGGGATTTTCCAATACGATGAAGATATTTCCGAAGCCCTAAAGAAAAACGGATACACCGTCGAACGTGACGGCGGACATATGCGTATCGTCAAGTTTCGGAGAATGAAAGACGAGAAGGCGAGAGACTTCCTCGCCATCTACGAGGACTGGATTGACAAGAAAGACGGAAATGGTGAACTCCTTAACATCAGGAAGATACCCGATCGAAAGCTGGAGCTTCCCAATCTGCGAAAGCCGGGCGAGATGTTCCAGTTCGGCAGCTTCATGCAGAGGCTCAAGCACATGGGGCATAGCGATGATGAAGCAGGCACAATGGCCGCGATGCTGGAAAAAGGCGGCTTCACAGTCATACGCCGAAATAATGACGATAAAACGAAATTCGATGGGTTGGAGGTGCCTGGAGCGGAGCCATCCGAACCCCGAAAGCTAACGCCCAAGCAGGAAAAGGACTCTCTGGAGCGGATCAAGGCGGTCAAGCTTTGGGTGGCTAAAGACCGCGGAAACTTTGGCAAAGTTCCTCTCGGGAGCGACACGGTGACGGACGACAGGAGGGAGGTTCACAAAGTCGGCCAAATGTTTCAGGTGTTGCGGACAATCGGATATGTGTTCCATGAGGGTTTATTCGAAGCTCTGCGCAAGGCGGGTTTCAAACCGGAGCGCACCAGCGACAGCAAAATAATACTCCCCAGAGACAAGAGTGCGTTTGTCTCCGTCGATAAGCGCGTAGAGAACGTCAAGGACCTTCTCTCCGCTTATGACGCCTGGCTCAAGGGTGTGCCGGGAACGACCGCTCCACGGGATGCTCAGATCAAGGCCCCGGGAACGATCCCTCCAGGGACAACTACGATCACGCTCTCGGGAAGAACTAAAGCTACTGACATCGGTCTTTCGATGTACAAACTCGTCAATCGGGGGATGTCGGATCCGACGGGGAAGATCACCGAACTTCTGCAAGCCAGTGGACTACAGACGGACGTTCGGAACAAAAAGGTTTTTGTAGTTAACCCGGAGGAGTTGCCCGCCTCCGGGGTGGTGCCGGTGTCCGCCGCGACGCAGAAGAATGCCAACTCGGCTGCGGGCATCACGCGGGACATGAATTGGGAAAACGCGTCGGGCTCTGGTGTGCCGGCGGTGAGTGAGTCTGTCATCCTGCCGCCGGGTGTCGAGCAGGATGCGGACTATCCGGGCCTGTGCTGGGTGGGTGCCGCACCGACGGGGCAGCCTCAGATCCGGCGGCTGCGAAGATGGGGCAAGCAGGTGGCCAAGGCCGCGGTGAAGGCTCCGGTCATTGTGCTGCGCTCCGCCATGGGCGATCAGAGTCGGGCAGCGGATCTGCGAAACCTGCGGCGTCTGGTGCAGCAGTTCGCGTTGAAAAAGCAGCCACAGCCCATGGTCAT
>NZ_JBNCKT010000269.1:0-1684 GCF_049841675.1 Micromonospora sp. DT4 | reverse complement strand
GCCAAACAAGCCCACTACGCCCGCCGCCTCACCCTCGAACTCCAGCCATGATCACGAAGTACGGCTGCCGTACTAGAACCAATGCCGTTCAGATAAGGCCATCAGGGCAGGTCAGAATGGGTGTAGGAGGTCCCGCATGGCGGATGATCTTGTCGGTGGGTCGTTTGACGCGGTAGGAGTTGTGTCGGGCGCGTTTGACGACTCGTTGGCAGGTGCGGTGTCGGCGTGGGGGTAGCGGGTGGCGCAGGATTTCGGTGTGGGCGTCGGTGATGGCGTTGGTCAGGCGTTCAGGGGGAAATGGCCGCCTGGTCGGTGACCTGGCGGCGCACGAGACGTAGCCCGCGTGTGAACGAGAGTCGGTCGGGTTCGTAGCCGGCTTCGTCGGCGGCGTCGAGCAGTAAGGCCCGGATCGCGTAGTGGGCCAGCAGCAGGCCCCATACTTGCTGTTCGACGAGGTCGGGGGTCTTCGAGCGCAGCACTTCACCCCGGCCGCGGAGATCGCTTTTGATCTCGTTGAGGGCGGTTTCCTCCTGCCACCGGTCGTGGTAGGCGCCGGCCAGGTCCATCCCGGACACCTCGTGTGGGTCGAGGATGGTGGTGATCACGGTGATGAGTTCACCGCCGGGGTTGCGATCGGGCACGGTGTAGTCCACGACCCGCACGAGCCGTGCGGTGTCCGCGGCGACCTCACCGCCGTCGGCGAGCGTCTGCGCGAGCCGGCGGCGGCGCTCGGCGGACAGCCCGGGCCGGTAGATCAACGCCAGGTAAGACCCGTCGGGCAGCCACCGCACCAAGCCCAGTGACACCGACGCGCCGACGCGCCAGGACAGGTCCGCGCCGGTGGCCGCGAACCGGGCGAACAACTCGAAGGAGTAGAAGCCACTGTCGGCCAGCAACACCATCCCGGGCTCCACCACCGAGGTCAACTCGGCGGCCTGGGTGCGTTCTCCCGTGCTGCAGGGGCCGAGGACCGCGCCCACGACCGCCCGACTCGCACACTCCACGACCGCGGTCACCTGCAGCTTCGGATACGCCGAGGCTTTCGGCCCCGAACCCATCCGCCCGAAGCGTTCCACGTTCGCC
Organism: Micromonospora sp. DT4; assembly: GCF_049841675.1. NCBI lineage: Bacteria > Bacillati > Actinomycetota > Actinomycetes > Micromonosporales > Micromonosporaceae > Micromonospora > Micromonospora sp. DT4. The sequence goes on along the minus strand of NZ_JBNCKT010000269.1, from coordinate 601 downwards.
GGGGTGTCAGCCACGTCGAAGCTGGTCCCGTCGATCGCCATCAACCGACGCCGCGCCAGCCACGCGCCTTTCGTACCTGTCGATGCCACCGGCACCGCCGCCCGATCGAAGAGTTCCTTCACCGGCGCCACACCGAGGCGCTGCCGGGCCTGGGTTATCGCCGAGCCGGTCGGGACCTGCCAGTCATCCGACCAGGAACCCATCGTCCGTAGGCTGCCGACCAGCCGGCGCATCACTTCCTCGGCGGACTCCTGCGCGTACAGGCCCATCGCGAGCACATACCGGATCATCACGTGCGCGGGCAACCGACGGCTGCGCTTCTCCCGACACCCGGTCCGGTTGATCACTTCCTCGATGACGTCGCGGTGGAACCGAGCCGAGAGCACCCCCAAACCAATGTGGTCGGTCAACCGGCCCGAGGGCTGTGTCTGCAACGTCACGACCGGCACCGTACCGGCCCCAATCACCCGCCGTCAGCACCCCACGCTGACCTGCACCGATGCCTTATCTGAACGGCATTGGGTCTAGTGCTGCTCCGCGTTAATTCGTGGAGGGGTGTTGATCAGGTTGTTTCCTTGAGTGGGGTGCCGTCGTAGGTCCA
>NZ_JBNCKT010000268.1:0-1720 GCF_049841675.1 Micromonospora sp. DT4 | reverse complement strand
GCCCGCACGCTCTATCGCTGGGACACCCGACCGACAACCCGCCGACTCAAGTGACGCCTATTGCCGGTCGCTCTTAGTTTTGTGCTGCTGGTTGGCTGGTCATGGCCGGGATGGTGGCCTGTTCGGGGTCGTTGTTGTCGGGTTTGTTGATCCATGCCCGGTCGGGGAGGCGGGGTGGTTGTGGGCGGCGGCGCCCGAACCGTTCGGGATGCGCGGCCCAGGCGGTGTCGAGGGTGCGTTGCCGCTGTTCACGGATCTGTCCGGCGGTGCCGTGGTGGACCGAGGCCGGGGTGTGTAGGCCGATTCCGGAGTGTCGGTGTTCGTGGTTGTAGTACGTGTAGAACGCCTCGCAGTGCTGCCGGGCGTGCTGGATCGACCCGAATCGGTCTGGGAAGCTCGGGTCGTACTTCAGCGTCTTGAAGCTGGCCTCGATGTACGGGTTGTCGTTCGATGTCTTGGGTCGGCTGTGGCTACGGCCGATCTTCAGTTCGGTCAGCAGTTGGGTGACGGTCTTGCTGGTCATCGCCGCTCCGCGGTCGGCGTGCACGGTCAACTGGTCGGGGTCGACGCGTTCGCGGGCGGCGGCGTCGGCGATCAGCGCTTCGGCGAGTTGTCCGTCCTCGTGTGCGGCGACCAGGTGTCCGACGACGTAGCGGGACCAGATGTCGATGACCGTGTAGAGGTGGAACCAGACGCCTCGGTCCGGGCCGCGTAGTTTCGTGATGTCCCAGGACCAGACCTGATTGGCCGCGTCGGCCACCAGTTCGGGTTTGGTACGGGCCGGATGCGTGGCCTGGGCACGGCGTTCGCCGTTCTGCCCGGCGGCCCGCAGGATCCGGTACATGGTGGACTCCGAGCACCACCAGCGGCCCTCGTCGAGTTCGCGGGCCCAGACCTGCGCCGGTGCCAGATCTTGGTATTCGGGCCGGTTCAGCAGCTGCAGCACCTGCTCCCGCTCGGCCTGCGACAGCGCCGACGGCGGTGGCTTACGCGGCGCCCGCGGCCTCGAGACCAGCGGTGGTGTGCGACGCCGGTAGAGCGTCGCGCGAGAGACACCGGTCAGCCGGCACGCCCCGGCGATGCCCCACAGCGGGGTCAGCGCCTGTTGCGCCTCGGCGAGGACGGGTTCGGCATCGGCGCGGAATCCGCGCTCTCGGAGAGCAGTTCCAAGAGCGCGTGCGCTTTTCCCATGATCTGCAACGCGGTCTCGGTCTTGGCCAACTTCGCCTGCAAGCGGGCATTCTCCCGCTGAAGACGGGCAAGTTCGGCGTTCTCGGCCTTTTTCGCTGCCCGCGCGGCCGATTGCCGCCGGTCCGTCAGGCCGGCTGAGGCTCCGGCGTCTCGGGCCTTACGCCAGTCGAGAATGTGTGACCCGTACAACCGTTCCCGGCGCAGGATCGCCCCGCGAGCCGCCGCGTCCGGCGCCGCGCCGTACTCGTCCAGGATCCGCGCCTTGAACTCTGCGGTGAATGTCCGCCGCTGGGGCCGGCCGTCCGGATCCAGACTCTCGTGGGGCTTCGACGTCATGCTGATGATCTCTCCTCAGGTCCGTCCAGGAAAAGTATCCCCTGGTAGACGGGCTGTCTATCTCCACTCTGCTGCCGGCAGGTACGCATATCTGATCGGGTAGTTTTGACAGGTAGATATTGACCAGTAATCCAAAGGTGCCGTGATCGTTGTCCGTGTATGGGTGTTGCGGTACGTGATGCGCGGCGGCTTT
>NZ_JBNCKT010000267.1:0-1724 GCF_049841675.1 Micromonospora sp. DT4 | reverse complement strand
CAGACCACCACAGAGCCCTCCAACAGCTGATCAGACAAGATCAACTTGCGGCGGCTTGACACAGGGCAACTCACGCCAGGAGGTTGGATGTCGCGCGTCCGCGTTCGGATCGATGTCACGACGCTTGCTGACGACGACGAGTTCGTTCTTGGTGAGGTGACCGACGAGCTGGCCGACGACCTCCGCGACGTCGGCGAGGTGGATCGAGTCGAACGCGCCGACGTCGACCCGGACGCCAAAGGCGTCGCCGAGCTCGCGCTCGGCGTGGTGACCGTATTGGTGGGCACCGACCCCGGCTATGTGCAGGCGTTTGTCGACGTGGTTCTGGCCTTCCTTCGACGCCACGACGGCCGCCGGGTGCACCTGCGAGTCGGTGACATCGAGCTGACCATCGACCGACCCACCAGCCGCCAGACGGACGAACTGATCAGCACGGTGCGGGCGGCGATCGAACGAGCCCACCCCTGATGGGACGGCACGCCCTGCTGCTTGGCACGGCCACCTATCCCGTCGACCACGAACTCGCGCCTCTTCCGTCGGTACGACAGGACGTGGCGCAGCTCAAGGCGCTGCTCGACGGTGCCGGCGAGTTCGACACCGTACGCGCCGCACTCGACCTGCCGGCCACACACCTGCGTCAGATCGTCGAGGAGTTCTACGGCGCACGGCGCACGGGCGACCTGGCGCTGCTCTATTACTCCGGCCACGGATTGCTGCACGGTGACGGTCAATCGTTGTTCCTGGCCGCAACGGACACGGTCAGCGGGCAGTTGCACACGTCCGCACTGGATGGTGACGGCACCCTGCGTCACCTGCTCAACGACACCAAGGCCAGCCAGAAGGTGGTCCTCCTCGACTGCTGCTTCTCCGGCGCGTTCACCGCCCGGCACCGGTTCCGAGGTGGGGTACGCGAAGAGCCGCGCCGCCTCAAGCGTCAACGCGGCACCTTCATTCTGACGTCCAGCACCCACATGAAGGCGTCGAAGGCTCAAGGGCCGGACTGCCCGTCGGTCTTCACTGAGGTGCTCCTCGACGGTCTGCGCGGGGCGGCCGAAGGACCCTCCGACGACGGTTGGATAACCAGCAACGACCTCTCCCGGTACGCCCTGACCGAGATGGCGCGGCGTCGCCACCACACTCCGGTCGAGTCGAGTGAGGGCGTTACCGAGCCGATCCGGCTGGTCGCGGCACCGAATTCCGTCGCCGCGGCAAGGCAGGTCACCGCCGTCACGGCGAGTCCGGCGGACGAGGCGCCGTTCGAGGCGGATCAGTGGCGTCGCCTGGTGACCTACTACGTCGACTGCATGCAGCGGTCCACCGTGCTGCAGTCGCTCATCGACCCGCAGCAGACGGGGTCGTACGTCGCCGCACCGCCGGGTTACGAGGCGGTCTTCACCTTGAAAACGCCTGTCAAACTCAGCGGTTCGGCCGCCAAACTCGCCGCCCGGGCCCGCGCCGACGGCAGAGAGCTGCAGTACGGCTACCCGGTCGTAGCCGTTCGACCGGCCCGACAGAAGCCACTCCGGCTCGCTCCGCTCCTAGCCCGAGTTTCCTAGATAAGTTGATCTTGGCTGGAGGCTTCGCTGGTCAGACCTTGTTTCGACGCCGGTGTGGCGTATGACCTAACTTCGTGGTGTCCATCGATGCAGGTCGAAGATGTCCATGAGGTGTTGCTGGATGGGGCTGGTCTCGGTGAGCATCCGGCGGGCTTTGGGCCGACCACC
>NZ_JBNCKT010000266.1:0-1728 GCF_049841675.1 Micromonospora sp. DT4 | reverse complement strand
CAAGATCATGCCAGCCACAGCCACCACAGTAGACCGCAGCCCCGCTCAGCCGATCAACTCAAGCTGAATACGTACGTTTTTCCAGTCCCAGTCCGTGGGTAGCCACTTGTCAGATGAGCCGCCCTCGCGTTCTACAGCTGCAGTAAGGGCTGCGTAGAAGTCGGCAGGATCGCCTTCGCGTCTATATCCGGCAGCGCCGATCCACCACGGAGCAGCGCAGACCTGCGGACCAACATCCGAGTGGTCCGCTTCCGGAAGGCGAGTCGCGGCCCCGCGCCAACGACCTGTCTTGACCTTGAACCACACGCGGTCTTTCAGAGTGACGACCCTTTCGACGCCTCCAGCCGCGTGTGCTTCAGGTAAGCGTTGAGCCTCTGCGATTAGATCATGACCATGATTGCAGAGCGGTTCGGTAATAGGTGGAACTCGAAGCTCAAGATCCGCCATGCAGGCGCGCGTTGGTCGGACGGGCTTGGCCTCACCGCTCATTCGAGGAGCTTAGAGCCCAAGCCCACCCAAAGCCAGACAGGGTTTTAGCTAGCGTCAGGCATGCCGCCGTACTCGTCGAGCTGCTCAGCCGGCACACCAGTAAGGAGCGAGACAGCGGACTTGGATGAACCGTCAAGACGGCTTAGAGCAGCTCGAACACCCTCGTTGATCTCACTGCGGTGTGCCTCGATGTACTCGCGCACGGCGGCGTCAACGACATCCTTCTTGGCCTTGCCCAGGAAGTGGGCAGCGTGAGAGATGAGCTGATCAGTACCAACGTCGACCTTGATGGGAGCGGACGTTGCAGCCATGAGGCCCCCTTCCAGTGACCCACAGTACCTCGGTACCAAAGTACCCGGCAACACCTGGCACCTAACGACTCAACGATACCGAGGATGAGTGGATGCGGCGACCTTGTTGCAAGGGTTCGCGCCACACAGGGGCTCCAAGGATGAGGCGGCGGAGTTCGTTGCCTGAGCCGACCTGCTCGATGTTAGGTCCTTTGGAGTGCGTCAGGAGATCAGTGCCAGGCGAAGCTGGCAGGAAGGATTGGTCGCAGCCGTACTACGCTTCTCGCGCCCGTTGGGTGCGGAGCATCGCGCAGTGACACGAGAAGCGTGGTACGGCTGTCAAGCGACTTGACAGCACCTATAGCTACTTGCGTCCCGAATGTCGGCTACGAGTTGGTGACGGTGGCGGCGAATTTGGGCAGCATGAAAGCGAACGTAGCGGTGCCCGCCGCGTGATAACGGTAGAAGCGTCGGCGTGTCAAGTGTGATTTAAGACACATCTGATTAGCGTAGCCTGAACATTCCAAGCGAGTAGCAACTGACGGGCCGGCAACGTTAGGCGGCGGCTGAAGGCTGGCTGCGCAGTCAACCAAGAGCCCAACCGGCTAATTCGGCCGCTACAGCAGGATCAGGATGCGGAACATGCGCGGATGATCCAGGACGCGTTGGGCATGAGATTCGCCTTTGGCCTGGTAGATCGCGGAACCCGAGGCCATCGCTACACCCTTCCTAAGCCGTGTGTGGCAGGAGCGCCGACAGCAGTGCTGACAGCAACCGGCCGAGACGAGGGAAGCCGCCGACTGCCGAGCGCGGACAGCCGTCCGAGGTCGCAGACGTGGACGTACCCTGCCGGACGGATCGCACAGAGCTTGTAAGAACGACCGGCAATAGGCGTCACTTGAGTCGGCGGGTTGTCGGTCGGGTGTCCCAGCGATAGAGCGTGCGGGCT
>NZ_JBNCKT010000265.1:0-1759 GCF_049841675.1 Micromonospora sp. DT4 | reverse complement strand
CATAGCGCTCGGGTAACACTCCGGACACCCGTGATGTTCCTACCCCACCAACCATGATCCACAAGACAGGCCCTAGCACCGCCGTGGTCTCGGCCTCGTCATCGCTGTCGGGACGGCCGGCATCGAGAAGGATGTTGCTGGCCAGCGGGTCGCCGTGATTGAGCTGTGCCGGCGCGTCGCAGCGGGCCACCAGACTGCCCAGAGCCTCTCGCTGGCCCTCAGTGAGGTACCCCTTGGCCTGGTACCGAGCCACGCGGTCGGAGTAGTCGAAGGTGGGCGAGAACCGGACGGCGGGATAGGTCCACTCATTCAACGCGGTGATGCAGTCCAGGACGGCATCGACCTCCCGGGTATCGAGCTCTCGCTGGGGGTAGCGTTCGACCGCGAGGGGCGATGCGTCGACCCATTCCAGGATCAGCAGCCGGTCACGGTCGGTATGGAGCAGCCGAGGAACGCGGACAGGCGGGGTGGTGTCACCGAAGACCTCGTACACGTCCAGCTCGTGCCGCCACTTGGCCGCCCAGAACGGATCTGGGTCGATCAGGTATTTCACCGCTGCCTGTTCGCCGCGGAACGAGCCCCGCGCCAGCAGGGTCTTGTCCGTGCGCCGTAGCACCGTGTCGATGGTCAGCCCGATCGTGGCTGCTGAGCCAGGCAGATCAGGCGGCGTGTGCGACATCGGCGGTCTCCTTGATCGAGTCGATGAGCCGTTGGCGAAGGCCGGTCTCGGAGCGCTCCCCGTGCCAGACCGCGGCGATCTCTGCGACGCAGCGTTGAAAGTACTGGTCACTGAGCGCATGACCGGCCGCTAGGCGCGCCAACGAGTGCCAATACATGACGGCGATGTACAGCCGGAAGTGCTGCGCCTTGGGCGTGCGGGCGGGCCAGCGACACCACATTTGTTCGGTGAGGGCCCCGAAGTGGGCGAGGGCATGCCCATCGCCGACGGTCGCGCCGACCATGCTGGCCTCGCTCGCGATGCGGTGGTAGACGACGGTGGGCTCCGGGACGTGCACGAACCGGTAACGATGCTCGCGGGCCAGACGCAGCCACATGTCCCAGTCCTCAAGCGCGGGAAGGTCACGGTCGAACCGGGCCGACTCCGGTGGGCGCCGAAGCACTGCGGTATGGACCGGCATGAAGTTGGCCACCGACAGCAGTTCCGGATCGAACGAGAACGTCGTGGGGGTGCTGAATGCCGGCGGGTTCGTGGGGTCGACGCGCGCTTCCTGGACGACGCACACCGTGTACGCGAGGTCGGCACCCCCCGTGCTCAGCGCTGCGAGGGCTGTGCCGAGGTGGCTGGGCAGGAAGATGTCGTCGTCATCGAGGAAGGCGAGGTAATCACCTCGTGCGACCTGAATGCCGACGTTGCGCGCTGAAGGAAGACCACCGTTCTGGTCCAGATCGATGAGGCGGACGACGAGGCCCTGCTCGCGGGCTGCGTTCGCGACCGTGCTCACGTCGCATCCGCCGTCATTGACGACGACTACCTCGACGGAGCCGGGTACGGCGCGCTGGGCGGCGACGCTGGCCAGGGCATGCCGCAGAGGGCCGGGTCGGTTGTACGTGGGGATTACGACGGTGACGAGGGGTTTCATGCCAGTCTCCGATTGGCGGCGAACTCTAGGATCGGGGCCGGATCACCGCGGTGAGTCCAGCGAACGACTGTCGACCGCTCGGCTAGTACGGCAGCCGTACTTCGTGATCATGGCTGGAGTTCGAGGGTGAGGCGGCGGGCGTAGTGGGCTTGTTTGGC
>NZ_JBNCKT010000264.1:0-1801 GCF_049841675.1 Micromonospora sp. DT4 | reverse complement strand
AGCGCGAAGCCGCCCGACGCATCAACGCCGAACGACTTCTCACTGCGTAGCCGTCCAGTTACCCGACAGTCTCTTACCGGCCAGGACCCGAGTCGGTGTCCCTCTAGGCGGGCCGTCGTGAACGACGGCAGTCACCTTGCCGCTCTTGCCGTCCGCGTCGAGGTAGAAGCTTTGTCCCGGGTCGTCCTTCTTCGGCCGCGGCAAGCGCAGGTGAAGTTCTCCGACGAGCGGGAACCGGTTCCCGCACTCTTGGCACGGCAGCGAGGAAGCCCACAGGTAACCCCAGGGGAAGCGACCACCGTGCTGGGGATAGAACTCGGCCATCGCGGCGGTGAAGCGGGCTCCGACCTCGTTGAGGAAGGTTTCGGCGTCGTCGAGCAGGCGTACACCGCTCATAGTTGTGGCACCGAACGGCAGCGGCTGTTCCGTTGACCAGTCCCGGTACAGCAGGTCGGCCAGCAGCGAACCGCCGAGCGTGGCGAATGGCGAGTAATCGACGCCGAACGCATCCGCGCCGAGCCTGCCGGCTTCCAACGGGATCATGGCCCGGCCGGAGAACGGATCGAGAACCCGAGGGCGGCGTCCGTAGGTGTCGGCCAAGATTTTCTCGATCTCGTCCTGGGCCTTCCTGTAGCCGCTCATCGCGGTGCGGACCAGGTTTTGTAGCTTGCGCTGGTCCTGCTCGCTGTCCGGCCAGGGGAGCAGGCTGGTGAGAACGGCAGCCTTGGACTGGGCCACGGGTCGTTTGGCGAACCAGACCCACAGGCTGGATTCGGTGTTGCCGGAGCCCCATCCGTTGGCGCTGTTGTTGGAGACCTCGGCGCAGGGGAACCAGCGTTCGATCATTCGGGTCATCGGTGGTTCTCCTGCTGGGCTGTGGTGCGGTGCTTGCTCAGGGTGCTGCCGGGGACGCGGAAGACTGCATCATTGCGGATCTCGTCGGCGAAGGTTGTGACGGGGTCTCGGTAAGTGCCGAAGAGCGTGCCTCGGCTGTCGTGGCACTGGTCGACCACGTAGAGCCAGTAGTCGGTGCGGTGCTGGGTGGCGATCAGCACCTCGTTGCCCGTCATGCGGATGCCGTTGCTGGCTGCGGACCGCCACACGCCCTTGACCTCGACCAAGCGCTGATCGCGGCCGCGGATGGCGTGCAGGTCGTAGCCGCGGTTGTCCGCGTGCACGTCGGCGACACGCCATCCGTCTTCCTGTAGCAGACGCAGGACATGGAGCATCGCCACAGTCTCCGAATCCGTCTCCTCGGCTGTCCGTGGCGCGGCCGTCGGGTGGACGCGGATACGCGCCACCAGTTTGGGTTCGCTCAGCCTGACCTGGCTGAGTGCTTCCAGCTCGCCTAGACGCTCCGTCGCGCGCTGCTCCAGCCGGTGGCGGGTCGCGACCCGCTCCTTCTTGTCGGCGATTCCCACGGTCAGGTCGACGGGAAGGTTTTGTAGGTCGTGGCGAGCCTGGGCGAACCACTCGCTGCGCACCCGCTGATGCTCGTCGCGGGTCTTCGCGGCCAGAGCGGCTGCGGCCTGCGCGGCGGTGTCGATCCGCGCGGGGTGGGGCGCGGTGCCGGCCAACGCGCTGGGGACGAGATTGGCGAGCGTCTCCCACCGCACCGGATACGCCTGACCGTTGTCGTCGACGCGGATCAGGGCAGCCCACGCGGTGTGGCGTTTGCCACCGGCCTCGGTCAGGGTGGCTTCGAAGGCGTGCAGTTCGTATCCGCTAAGAGACTGTCGGGTAACTGGGTGGGGGCGGAACGTCACGCCGAGACACGTCGATGGAAGGTCCTCGACAAATA
>NZ_JBNCKT010000263.1:0-1831 GCF_049841675.1 Micromonospora sp. DT4 | reverse complement strand
CGGGGCCACCCACAGGTGGGTGAAACTCGGTCGGCGGTGTCGCTCGCCGTCGCCGGTTGTGCTTGGTGCCCTCGCGGTGCCTGAAAGCAAGAATGGTGCGGGAGTCCGTCCCTGGTACCCCAGGTTGTCGCCCCCTGTGCACGTGTCTCAGTGTCATGAGTCTATGACGGGCTCTGCGAGCGGCGCCGTCCCTGGCTGGTGATCGGGACGGGAGGCGTGTCGTTTGGACGTGTTGTACACGCATGTCGCGGGGATCGACGTGCACAAGAAGCAGGTCACGGTGACGGCGCGGACACCGGATCCGCGGCGACCGGTGGCGCGTAAGGAGAAGACCCGTACGTTCCGCACCTTCTACGCGGATCTGCTGGCGATGGCATCCTGGCTCGTCGAGCTGGGGGTGACCCGGGTGGCGATGGAGTCGACCGGCGCCTACTGGTGGCCGGTGTACGCGGCGCTACGGGAGGCCGGCGGGCCGGACCTGACGATCGACGTGGTCAACGCGGCGCACGTCAAAGCGGTCCCGGGCCGCAAGACCGACGTCAAGGACTCGCAGTGGCTGGCCCGGCTGCTGGAGGTCGGCCTGCTGCGGGGCAGTTTCCTGCCGCCGGACGACATCCGCGTGATCCGGGACCTGACCCGGTATCAGACGAAGCTGACCGAGGAACGGTCGAGGGAGAAGCAGCGGCTGCTCAAGGTTCTCGAAGCGGCCGGGATCAAGCTGGACGTCGTCGCGTCGGACACCTTCGGCGTCTCCGGCCGGGCGATGCTGGACGCGCTGGTCGCCGGCGAGCGGAACCCGCACGTCCTCGCCGGGCTGGCCCGCGGGGTGCTGCGGAACAAGACCGACGACCTGCGGCTGGCCCTGTCCGGCCGGTTCACCACCCACCACGGCCAGATGATCGGGTTCCACCTGGAACGGCTCGACCACCTCGACCAGATGATCGGCCAGGTGAAGGAGAAGATCGGCCACACCGGCGTGGCTGGTACCAGCCGGCGTGCGGCGGTCCCGCCGACGGGGCTGGTCGCCCCGTTCACCGCCCAGATCCAACTGCTGACCAGCATCCCGGGCATCAGCGACCGGGTCGCGACGGTGATCATCAGCGAGATCGGCGTCGACATGAGCCGGTTCCCGTCCGCGAAACACCTGGCCGCGTGGGCCGGCCTGGCTCCAGGGAACAACGAGTCCGGCGGCCGGCGGCGCCGAGCCCGGCACCGCAAGGGCAACACCCACGTCCAGTCGATCCTCATCGAGGCCGCCCTGGCCGCCTCGCGCACCAGGACCCGGCTCGGGGCACGCTTCCACCGGCTACACCGCCGCTTCGGCGGCCGGGCGAACAACACCGCCGGCAAGAAAGCCGCGTTCGCCGTCGCCCACACGCTGATCAAGGTCATCTGGAGCGTGCTGACCAGCGGGCAGCCCTTCACCGATCTCGGCCACGACTTCTACACCCGCCGGGTCAACCCCGAACACCACACCCGGCGGCTGATCGCCCAACTCGAAGCGATCTCCGGCAAGAAGATCATCCTCGCCGACTACGACGACGAGCCATCCAGCCCAGACGCCGGCCGCGGCACCCACGACGGCGACGAGGCCGCCGCCTAAAAGGGCCTACCAGCACCCACACAAGCGGTGGGAAGAGCGCCGACAAGGCCGTTTCCGGCAGAAGGTCAGGCCACAAGAGCCGACAACGTGGTCGCTCTCCCCACCAGCACTCCAGCTTGCCGCAGCACACCACCGGCGGCAAGCCCTTCGACATGCCCGTCAACCACATGTCCCGGCTCCGCCGGGACGCTGCCGCACACGTGGTCAAGGAACCGAGTTTCGTCTCAG
>NZ_JBNCKT010000262.1:0-1904 GCF_049841675.1 Micromonospora sp. DT4 | reverse complement strand
AACTCGCGGAGTCTGCTCCTTCGGCCTTGGACGAACCCGGACGCGGTGCCGCCAGCGCTCTGGCTATCGCCGCCATCATGGATCTCGGATGCTGACCCGGTGCGCAGCGGCGGCTCGACACTGCGCTGCACGTCACCGGACAGAGCCGGCCCCTCGTTGAACCCGTAATCCCCGACGGCGTCGACATCCATCGCACCCAGCAAGCCTAGTGGCGCGTCCGCCCACACAGGAGCGACGACATCCTGCCCGGCAGCGGCAGCGGAACTACCAGATGCCTCGGCCCCGCCAGACTCAACCTGCACATTCCACAAACCAACAAGACGCCAACCACGCCCGCTGTATTTTATCTCCCACGAACCCTTCAGAAATGAGTCCGCTTGCTTTAATGCTATCCGCACGACTTGGATGGCCATACTGGGATGTGAGGAGCCCTTGTACGCACTCTTAATCTCGGCGTGCGTCACGATTTCGTCGGCCGTGCCGCGCTTGTCGATAAGAAGTCGAAGTACTGAGGCGGCCTTGTTTCCGAGTTCGCACACCTTTTCGCCGTCGCGTTTTAGTTTACGCCCGTCAAGAGACCATTGTGCTTGCGCAGGAGCGTCGACATCCTGCCCGGCAGCAGCAGGGGCAGCGGCAGCATCAAAAGCCAGGTGCCCGGCGCTGTGCTGGGTGGAGGTCGACGCGTACGGCTGATCGGATGCCGACTCGGTGCGAAGCGGCGGCTGGACACTGCCCTGCACGTCGCCGGGCAGAGCCGGCCCCGACAGTGGCGGGGCCAGCATGTCCGGCTCGAAGCCGTCGTGGACGGGATACTGGCTGGCGCCAGAGCCCCAGACGCCGTCGTCAAGGCCGAGTTGGGGTATATCGGTGGTCTGCATGAGGACATCAGGGCCGTCCGGTGGATACATGACCGAACCGGCACCGATCGCCGCCGACATCCCCTCAGCCGTTGGCAACCAATTTCCCCACAAGCCGCCACCGGCCAGCCCAACATCCGACCCTATCTCATCGTTGAACCCGTAATCCCCGACGGCGTCGACATCCATCGCACCCAGCAAGCCTAGTGGCGCGTCCGCCCACACAGGAGCGTCGACATCCTGCCCAGCGGCAGCGGAACTACCAGATGCCTCGGCCCCGCCAGGCTCAACCTGCACATTCCACAAACCAACAAGACGCCAACCTGGTTCACGCCCGTCGTATTCTATCTCCCACGAACCCTTCAGAAATGAGTCCGCTTCCTTTAATGCTCTCCGCACGCAGGCGATAGCCGTACTGGGCTTTGAGATGCCCTCGTACGCACTCTCGATCTCGGCGTGCGTCACGATTCCGTCGGCCGTGCCGCGCCTGCCGATAAGAAGTCGAAGTACTGAGGCGTCGTTTTCTGTGAGTTTGAGTACCTCTTCGCCGTCGCGTTTTAGTTCACGCCCGGCAAGAGACCATTGCGCCTGCGCAGGAGCGACAACACCCTGCCCGACAGTAGCGGCAGCGGCACTAACAGAAACCTCGGCCCCGCCAGACGCAACCTGCACATTCCACAAACCGACAAGACGCCAACCCACTCCATCCCCGCCGGATTCTATCCTCCACGAACCCTTCGGAAATAATTCCTTTTCCTCTAATGCATTCCGTACGTTGCCGATAGCCGTACTGGGCGGTGTGGGGCCCGTGTACACACTCTTGACCTCGGTGCGTGTCACGAATTCGTCGTCCGTGCCGCGCTTTTCGATAAGAAGTCGAAGTAGTTTGGCGGCCTTGTTTCCGAGTTTGCGCACCTCTTCGCCGTCGCGTTTTAGTGTGCGCCCGTCGAGAGACCATTGCACCTGCACGCTATCGCCGGTGTGCTGGCCCGTGGCAGACGACAAGCCAGGCGCGTGCTGCTGGCTACCGCTGTGGTCGGTGGAGGT
>NZ_JBNCKT010000261.1:0-1946 GCF_049841675.1 Micromonospora sp. DT4 | reverse complement strand
GATCACCAACGGGCCGTACCCGTCCTACATGGACCCACCCTCGACCGGTCCCATATCAAAACCCCAGCTCAAACACCCTTCAACCGACTACGCAATAGCCCTGCCGGGTCAGCACCCGCGAGCAAGACCACGACTCCCAACTCGACGACCTCAACACCGCACACTGCCGCGAGATCATCATCGAGACCACGAGCACCCGCGGCGACCGCCCCAAACCGCGCACCGCCCTGAACACCCTGCGCGCCGGCGACACCCTCGTCATCCACCGCCCCGACCGAGTCGCCCGCTCCATGAAAGAACTGCTCGTCTTCCTCGAAGACGAACTCCACGCCCGCGACATCACCCTGGAAATCCTCACCGGCATCTGCGCCGGCGTACACCACCCCGGCGGCGCCACCCTCGCCGACCGGCTCCTGTTCGCCGTCGCCGCCCTCGCCGCCGAGATGGAACGCGAACTGATCCGCGAACGCACCCTCGACGCACTACGCGCCACAGCCACCGCCGGCCGACACGGCGGACGCCCCACCACCGTCACCGACGACATTCTCGCCATCGCCCGCGCCCGCCAAGCCCGCGGCGAATCCGTCACCACCATCAAACCTTGGCGGTAGTGCCGGGTGTACGACTCGCGGTAGCTGGCCTGCACCTTCGTCTGGATCACCGTGCGGCCGGCCTTGAACTCCGCCGCCAGGTTCCGCAGGTTCTCCGAGCCGACCAGCGGGAACACCACCTGCCGCACCGTCTCGTCCGGGCGGCGTAGCGCGGCGTCGGCCACCTTCAGCAGCAGGCTCTCCTTGCCGCCCACCCGGGTGAACTCGGCGGCCATCTGCCGGAACACCTTCTTCTCCGCCCGCAACCCGATCCGATGCACCGTCGAAATCAGCAGCTGCACCAGAGCATCGGTGATCTGCTGCTGGCGGGCCAGCAGCAACGCGATGAGCATCGCCGCCTGCAGCGGCTCCGCACGCCGGCGCACATGACTCGGCGACTCGATCAACGCGGTGTGCTCCCACTCCGCCACGACCTTGACCGACACGTCGCGCAACGCGTCGCCCGGCAGCTCGAAAGCGCGGATCGCCTCCAACTTGGCGACCTCGTCGAGCATCGTCTTCAGGCTGACGTCCCCGGCCGAGGACTTGATCCAGCGCAGCAGGCTCGGATCAGCCTCCACATCGGCATCGATGTCGGCGTCCATCGCGTCCGGAGCACCGTCGCTGCTCTGCACCAGCGCCAACAGCCGGCCGATCACGCCAGGATCGAGGCGGCCCGCCACGCGGGTCGCGACCGACTCGGCACCCTGCGCCAGCGCGCTGGCCACCAAGCGGTCGATCTGCCCCGGCGTAGGCGGTTCCAACTGCCGTGTACGGCACTCGGCCAGGAAGTACTCGCGTACCAGCTCCGGGCGGCGTACCCGCTGCGCATAGTCGCCCGCCAGCCAGTCGGTCAACTTGTCGAAATCCGCCACCGTGAACGTACGAAACCCGAAAAAACGGCGGATCTCCGCCCGATGCCGCTTGATCGTCGGACCGTTCCACTCGTAGAGGCCCAGATCAGGCGCTGCCACCTTGACCTGCGCCGCGACGAACTCCACGACCTCATCACGCAGCTCCGCCCGCCCCCGCGGGAACCGCCCGTACCGGCCGTAGAACTTCAACAGCACCGCGAACGCCAGCTTCGTCGGCCCATCATGCTTGCCTGCCAACAGGTCCGACTCCGTCGGCAGCAGCGTCCAATGTTCAACCAGGTCAGGGAAGTTCTCCGGCAGACGAGCCACAGACCGACATCATTCCGCCGAGATCACACCAGGGCCACCCTTCACCCGATGATCAACTTTTTGATCCCTGGTCGCACGTTCGTTAGCAACGCCCCTGACCTACTCACCGAACGCGGCCTGACCGGCGAGATCGCCCGCAAAGGCGTCAAGGCCCCGATCCAGGCCACCCGCC
>NZ_JBNCKT010000260.1:0-1974 GCF_049841675.1 Micromonospora sp. DT4 | reverse complement strand
ACCACCACAGAGCCCTCCAACAGCTGATCAGACAAGATCAACTTGCGGCGGCTTGACACAGGGCAACTCACGCGGCCTCCTCGACGAGGGCGCCGAGGTACGCCTCGGCGACCGCCGTGTCGTCGCGGATCTCGTCCGGCGTTCCGGTGGCGATCACCCGACCGAAGTCGAGCACCACGATCTCGTCGCAGACGGCCATGACCAGGTCCATGTGGTGCTCGACGAGCAGCACCGCGCACGGGTCGACGTCGCGTCGCGGAAGCTGCCGCACCAGCTCCGCGAGTTCGGCGATGTCGTCGGCGCCGAGGCCACCGGCAGGTTCGTCGAGCAGCAGCAGCCGGGGTCGCGCGGCGAGCGCGCGGGCCAAGGCGACCCGCTGGCGTACGGCGAAGGGCAGCGTGCCCGGCGCGGCCCCGGCGTGCTCGGCGATGCCCAGCCCGTCGAGGATGTCCAGGGCGTGCCGGCGCAGCCGGCGCTCGTCGCGGTCGCTGCGGGGCAACCCGAGCAGCGCCGCCCCGAAACCCGCGCGGGCGGTGTGGGACGCGCCGGTCATCACGTTCTCCACCACGCTGAGCCCCGCGAAGAGCCCGGTCCCCTGGAGGGTCCGGGCGATGCCCAGCCGGGTCAGTCGGTGTGGTCGGGGTCGCAGCGGCCGGCCGTCGAGGGCGAGCGCACCCGTGTGCGGCGTGACGAAGCCGCAGATCACGTTGAACAGTGTGGTCTTGCCGGCGCCGTTGGGCCCGATCACGCCCACCACCCGGTTGGGTGGCACCCGGAGCGAGACGTCGTCGAGGGCGGTGAGGCCGCCGAAACGGACGCCGATGTCGTGCAGTTCGAGGCCGCGCTCCATGCACCCATCCCTCTGCCGTGGCGGGTGTTATTTACACTCGCAGTGTACGTTTCTCGGTTATCGCGTCAAGACCTTCAATGCGGCCACGCGAGCGGGACGGCCGCCCGACGGCGGCCGTCCCGGTTCACGCGCCCACTCAGGAGCTGGGGCAGGTGTTGCGGTACTCCTCGATCTGGGAACCACTCGGACCAGGGCAGAGGAACTGCTCGTAGCGGGTGTCGTCGTCGACGAACCGCTTCAGCCAGGCCACCATCTGCCGGGCGGTCGGTGTGTTCACCGTCTGCGGGAAGAAGTGGCTCGCGCCGTTCAACTCCAGGTACGCCTTCTCGGCCGACGACGGGATGCTGTTGTAGAAGGGCACCGAGTGCGTGGCGACCGGGGCGACGGTGTCGCTCTCGCCGCCGATGATCAGCGTCGGGACGCGCAGCTCGGACCAGCTCTTGTCCGTGTTCCAGGGCGCGAGGGGCACCGCGGCCTGCAACGACGGCCGCGACGAGGCCGCCTCCAGGCTGCCCCCGCCGCCCATGGAGTGGCCGGCCACCGCGAGCCGGCTGCTGTCGATCCGGCTCCGCACCGAGCTGCGCTCAGTGAGGTAGTCCAGCGCGGCGAGCAACTGCCGGCCACGGCTGTCCGGCTGATCCAGCCGGGTGTTGGTCTCGATGCCGATCACCACGAAGCCGTGCGAGGCGATCCGTGGACCGAGCCAGCTGATGCTGGACCAGGCGGCGGTGTAGCCGGGCGAGATGGCGATGGCGCCGAACGTGCCCTCACTGGTGCTGGTCGGGTAGTAGATGACCCCGCCGCCGAAGCCGGTGACGCTCAGCGACGACACGCTCTGCGAGGCGGTGGCGAAGGGACCGCGGCTGGCCTCCAGGATCGCGGTGGTCGGGTCGGGGCCACGCTCGTACGGGCCGGCCGCCTGCGCGGCGCCCGTCGGTCCGACGAGGACGCCGGTGGCGAGCAGGGTGGCGGCCAGCGCGAGCCGGGCGGCTCGGGCCGGCAGGGAACGGGGACGGGTGGTGGTTGGTGACGACACGTCGGGCACTCCCTAGTGCTGCTCCGCGTTAATTCGTGGAGGGGTGTTGATCAGGTTGTTTCCTTGAGTGGGGTGCCGTCGTAGGTCC
>NZ_JBNCKT010000259.1:872-1986 GCF_049841675.1 Micromonospora sp. DT4 | reverse complement strand
TGGGCGATGGCCCGACAGTCACCGGTGCACTCGAACCCCGATCGGCCCGAGTGAGACAAGGGTGCACCAATGAGCGCGGAACCGCCGCCGCCGAGCGGCGCGGCGAACGCCACCGCACGGCCGCCGAGCACGTCCTCCTCCATTGGAACGGATATCGACACGTCATGACCTACAGCGGAGATGTCACCCACGGCGGCCCGCCGGCGGTACGGGAGTTGGACGGGTTCACCATCAGCAAGCTGTCGGTCGGCCCGATGGACAACAACGCCTACCTGCTGCGGTGCACCGGCACCGGCGACCAGGTGCTGATCGACGCCGCCAACGAGGCGCCCCGGCTGCTGGAGCTGATCGGTGACGGCGGCCTGACCGCCGTGGTCACCACCCACCAGCACATGGACCACTGGGTGGCGTTGGAGGAGGTGGTCGCCAAGACCGGTGCGCGGGCTCTGGTGCACGCCGACGACGCGTCCGGGCTGCCGATCGAGGCGGAGCATCTGGCCGAGGGCGACACCGTGCCCGTCGGTGACTGCGCGCTGGAGGTCATCCACCTCAAGGGTCACACCCCCGGTTCGATCGCGCTGCTCTACCGCGACCCGGCCGGCACCGGCCACCTCTTCACCGGCGACAGTCTCTTTCCCGGCGGGGTCGGCAACACGGACAAGGATCCGCAGCGCTTCGCCGCGTTGATCGACGACGTCGAGCACAAGCTGTTCGACCAACTGCCGGACGACACGTGGTTCTACCCGGGCCACGGCAAGGACAGCACCCTGGGCGCGGAACGCCCGGCCCTCCCCCAATGGCGAACCCGAGGCTGGTAAACCCACCTCACCCGTCAGCCACCGGGCGAAGCCTTTCACTGACGGACACCACCCACCAGGCCACACCCAGAGGCCACCCCGCCCGGTCACCCAACCGGGTAACCCAACCGGGTAACCCAACCGGGTAACCCGCCGGTGACCGAAAACCACTGAAGGTCAACAACCCGCCGTCGGACCGCGACCCACCGGCGGATGAAGACCACGACGGGGGCGGGGGGGGGGCGCGCCCCCCCCCGGGCGGCCAAGAGGGCACCCCGGCCCCCGGGCGCCGCGCCCCCCCCCCCCCCCCCCCCCCC
>NZ_JBNCKT010000259.1:0-862 GCF_049841675.1 Micromonospora sp. DT4 | reverse complement strand
GGCCTGCCGTGCCCGGCGCAGGGATCAAGCCTGACCGCCCGGAGCCGGGCACGGCAGGCCCCCGCCCCCACCGCAACCAGGCCAGCAACAAGCTCAGCGAGCAAGAGCGAACAGCCGCCGCCGTGCCCCCAGCAGCACGACGGAGGCCAGCACCAACCCCACCCCCATGGTCACCAGCAGCGGGCTGGGCGCCTCCGGCAGCAGCGCGGCCAGCGACCGCGAGGCGGTGCCCAGCGCCAGGTAGAGACCGGCCCAGGCCGCCGCGCCGAGGGCCGCGCCGCCGAGGAACCGCCGGTACGACATCCGCAGCCCGCCGGCCGCCAGTGGCAGCAGCGCGTTGAACACGGGCAGGAACGGCGCAACCATCATCATCCGCCCGCCGCCACGGCTGAGGATCCCCTCGGCCGCGCTCCAGCGTGACTCGCCGATCCAGCCTCCGATGCGGCTACGGCGCAGGTGTTCGCCGTACCGGCGACCGATCAGGAAGCTCAGCGACCAGCCGGCCAGGCAACCGGCGAGCACTGCGGCGAAGGTGGCCAGCCCGATGGCCGGGCGGCCCACACCGACCGCGGCCAGGATCGCCACGTCGCCGGGGATCAGCACGCCCAGCAGCGGTACGGCGTCGAAGAGCATGACCAACCCGAGCACGCCCATCAGCACCAGGATGGGCAGCTCTCCGACCTGGGCCAGCCATTGCGTCATGCCTCGTACGCTATGGCCGCCGCACCACCTGGGACATCCGGTCGCAGCCCCTAGCGCCCCCTGGTGTCCACCTCGGGGTGACCCCTGAGAGACTGTCGGGTAACTGGACGGCTACGCAGTGAGAAGTCGTTCGGCGTTGATGCGTCGGGCGGCTTCGCGC
>NZ_JBNCKT010000258.1:0-1991 GCF_049841675.1 Micromonospora sp. DT4 | reverse complement strand
GCGCTCGGGTAACACTCCGGACACCCGTGATGTTCCTACCCCACCAACCATGATCCACAAGACAGGCCCTAGTCCGCACGCAGGCCGGCGACATCAGATGCCGGGCCGTCGTGGTCGCCGTCGACCCGCCCGTGGCGGCCGCGCTGCTGCCGGCTCTGGCGACGGTACGCATGCACAGCTACACCACGTACTACCACAGCGCTCCCGAGCCGCCGCTCGACGAACCGATCCTGCTCGTCGACGGCGACCGTCGGGAGATCGTGGCGAACACGGTGGTGCTCAGCAATGCCGCCAGCACGTACGCCCCGGCCGGGCGGCACCTGGTGGCCACCTCGGTGGTCGGCCCGACGGCCCCGCCCGAGCCGACCGTCCGGGCCGAGTTGACCCGGCTGTACGGCCGATCCACCGCCGACTGGACGCACCTCACCACCGTGTCCGTGCCGGACGCGCTGCCCGCTGCCCCACCTTCGCAGGGACGGCTGCGCAAGCCGGTCGCGCTCTCCGAAGGGCTGTTCGTGGCCGGTGACCACCGGGACAGCCCATCGATCCAGGGCGCTCTCGCCAGCGGCTGGCGTGCCGCCGGAGCGGTGCTGGAGGAGCTACGCGTCGGCTGACCCCGCGCCTCGAAAGAGGACGCCGCAGCCGTAGTTGATCACCTATGATCGCGGCCGACGGCTGGGCGGATCCGCAGCTCCTACCGGGCCCAACACGTCAGCCGGTCGCAGTTCGAACAGTTCCACGAGCACCTGCGTCGCGCCGAGCGGGTACTCATCGACGTCACCGCCCGGTACCCCGCGACGAGGCGGCCGCCTGGACCGAACGGATCATCATCGCCCGTGGTCTGCAACTGGGCCAGAACGAGGCGCGCCGTCGCTACGACCGGCTCGCCCAGCAGCACCCCCACCACGCCACCGCACAGGCGGCCCTGCTCCAGCAGCTCTGCCCGAAGTGGAGCGGCGACGGGGACCGCGCCTTCGCCTTCGCCCGCGAGTGCGCCCAGGCGGCACCCGTCGGGGCGCCCAACGCCGTGCTGGTCGTCGAGGCACACCTGGAACGCTGGCTCGACTTCGACACCGACCGGGAGCGCACCGCGTACGTGCGCAGCACCCCCGTCGCGGAGGAGATCATGCAGGCCGCCCAGCGGTCCATGCTGCACCCGGACTTCGTCGACCGGCCCGGCTGGGTCTGGGTCCGCTCGTCGTTCGCGCTGATGTTCAGCCTCACCGACCGCCCCTGGTGGGAGGTCGCGATGATCGTGGTCAGCGGGGTCGCCGTCCTCGTGACGGGCGCGGCGAGCCTGTTGGTGACGTACGTCATGGCGGCCGCCGGCACCGAGCCGGGCCAGGAGTGGCTGTGGGGCGTCGTCGTGGCAGCCTGGCTGCTCACTGTTATCCTCGCGTGGCCTATCGTGCTGCTGTGGCGACGGCGCGGTGATGAGGCGGGGCCGCATCCCCGCTGGCCAATGATCCACCGGGCGGGATAAGATCCGCGCGGTTCCGGGGCGGTAGCTCAGCCGGTTAGAGCAGGGGACTCATAATCCCTCGGTCGCGGGTTCGAGCCCCGCCCGCCCCACCACGTACCCCTCTGGTCAGCCATGCTGCCGACGGCCCCGGAAGCTGAAGATGCTGGCGATGTCGCCCGCTGAGTCGGTCACGTTCATCAGGGAGCTGAGCAAGCATGGAACGTATCGCCTGGCGCACGTCGAGCCGTTCCGGTAGCAACGGTCAGTGCGTGGAGGTGCGTGATCGGGGGATCGGGGTCGATCTTCGCGATTCCAAGGCTCCGGATGCTGGGGTGTTGAGCTTCGCGCCGGCCGCTTGGGCGGCGTTCATTAGCAGCGCCAAGCAGCCTCGCTGACCCGTTCCCGGAGCACGCCCGGGCGAGACGCGTACTCGATGATGTTTTCACGGACGGCAACTAGGCCGTGTCTTGTGGATCAGGTTTCGCGGGCGAGGTCGCGGAGCCAGATCTTGATGGTGGCGATGTCGATG
>NZ_JBNCKT010000257.1:0-2010 GCF_049841675.1 Micromonospora sp. DT4 | reverse complement strand
CAATGGACCCGTGCCTGCTTCCTTCCCGCAGGTACCCGCATGTCCGGATCTTGGACCTATTGCCGGTCGCTCTAAGGCCCCTCACCTGACGGTAAGTACGTTGCGGTAACTGCGGGGTCCGGGTGTAGAGGTGGATTCAGACCGCGCTCCCTGGAACTTCCACGCATCGCTGCAGGAACGCCAGCGCCTGCTGTGGCTGGGCGCGCCTGAGGAGGAAAAGTGACTTTCCGTGATCGGCGGAGGCGTCGGGTCAGGCACCGACCATGCCGGCCCCGCAATCCGCTATCCACTGTGGCTGTTCTCGCCGCACTGGTCGCTATTGCGGCTGCGGGCGGCTGCACGGGTGCCGAGCCTGCCGAAGACAGCCGAACTCCGCTGCCATCTGTTCCCGCGCCGACCCAGGACGCCCGCGGCAGAGCCGAGGAAGCGGCGCTGGACGCCTACCGAGGCATGTGGCAGGCCTACGCGAAGGCCGGCCTGACGGCCAATCCGGACGAGCCTTCCCTGCCTGTGCACACCACCGGGGAAGCGTTGACGAACCTGAAGAACGGCCTGGCGAAGCTCCGCCGGGACGGCGAGGTCATCAAGGGCGAGTACCAGTCGGATCCGCAGGTCACGGAAGCCTCGCCCGCTGCCACGCCGTCGAGCATCTCGGTGCAGGACTGCCTGAACACGGCGCGATTCCTCACCTACAAGACGGCGACTGGAGCATTGGCCGATGACGTCCCGGGCGGGAACCGTGCCGTGAGGGCGACCGTGACCCGCGACGACGGCGGCTGGAAGGTGTCCAGCTTCGGTGTACAGGCGGTCGGCTCATGCTGAGGCGTGCTCTGCGCGCTGGGATCGCGCTCTTGATTGTTGGCGTCGGCGTCGGCGCCTTCTCCTCGGCTTGGGCCGACGACGGGCTGGGAAACGTGGACTGCAGCCAGACCCAGAACGCGGCCGAGTGTGACATCAGCGTCGGCACTCCGGGCGGACCGGGCGGCTCGAATGGCGGCAACCAGGGCGGCGGCGGTTCCGATGACGGCTCGGGTGGCGGCGGCGAGGACGGCTGCTACTGGGCGCCGGTCGACGTAGACCTCCCGCCGCCGCCCGGCAAGGGCCCTGAGGGCGGTTGGTATTCGCGAACCTGCGTGGCCAACGGGCTGGGGTCGCAGGACGTGCCGGTGTGGCTGGACCAGGCGCCGACGGTGAACCTGGCGGCGTTGGCGCAGTCCGCGCGTTCTCGGCTGCGCCTGCCTTCGCCGCAGATCCGCACGAATCCCGGCACGGCGCCGTTTGTGCTGGTGCAGGTGCCGGTGTGGTTGTGGGTGGACCCGGCGACATGGGGTGCCCGGTCAGCGACCGCGTCGGTGCCTGGGGTGTCGGTGACTGCATCCGCGACGCCGACTCGGGTGGTGTGGTCCTTCGGTGACGGTAGCGGCGACCTGACGTGCACTGGTCCGGGCAAGCCGTGGAAGCCGGGCACGGACCCGCAGGCGTCCTCGGCGTGCGGGCACACCTACACCTCCTCGTCCGCTGCCGCGGCGGGGGCGGCGTTCCGGCTGCGGGCGACGGTGACGTGGTCGGTCACCTGGTCTGGTGCCGGTAGCGGGGGCACTCTCGCACCGCTCACGACGACCTCGACGGTGTCCGTGCAGGTGGCGGAGTCCCAGGCGATCGTCGGAGGTGTCCGATGAGCGTCACCACGGACCGTCCCCGGGCGGTGAACACCTCTGCTGCGGATCTGCCGCCGGTGTCCGCCGGTACGCGGCGGGCGGGGCGGCGCAGCGGGCGGCGTGTGGTCGCCGGGCTGCTGCTGGTCCTGGCGACGGTGGTGACGTTCTGGCAGGTGGATCTGCGCCGGCACGCCGACGAGCAGTTCCTCGCCGTCGCGCGGGACGTACCGGCGGGTCAGGTCATCACCGAAGCCGATGTGCGGGTGGTGCGGGTTGCGAACCCGTCCGGCCTGGACCTCGTGCGAGCTGAGCAGCGCGGCGGGATCGTCGGCCGTTCGGCGGCGGTGCCGCT
>NZ_JBNCKT010000256.1:0-2068 GCF_049841675.1 Micromonospora sp. DT4 | reverse complement strand
AGACTCAAGATCACGCGGTGGCCGTCCTGTTCCCGCCCGCCTCAGCCATGATCACGAAGTACGGCTGCCGTACTAGGAGGCCGGACCGTCCGGGTCGGCCGACTGCGCCCGGTCGTAGAACCAGATCAGGTGGTCCACCAGCGCCTCTCGGGCATCGGCGTCAGCGAGGACCTCCAGTGGGAAGTGCGGCCGGAGCGCGAGCTTGGCGGCGGCGATCTTGACCCCGGGTAGCTGGTTGAGCCGTCGGCGCAGCTCGTCCCGTAGGTCGACGTGGTCAAAGGGGGGACGAATGCCCAGGTGCTGGAAGACCACCTCGACCTTGCCGCGCGGGTAGATCACCATCGGCCAGATGTTGCCGAGTTCGTGCTCCTTACCGCGGGCCATCAGGAAGCACGACGTCTCCGCGCCGCCACCGTAGAGCAGGGTGCCACCCATCGTGGTCCAGGCATCGAGCACGACGTGGGTGGCCGTGGCGACCGCAGCCCCCTGTAGCGCGGTCACCTGCTCGACGAACCGCTCGGCGTCGCTGCGGTCGTCACCCCGCCCACGCCGTCGGGCCGGCCGTTCAGGCAACTCCTCCGGGGTCACGCCGGCGAGCTGGGCCAGCTCCTCGGTGCCGATGCGCTGTGCCTGGTCGGCGCGGCCGTACTGGTCGAAGGCGATCCCGTCGGCCCGCAGCAGGTCGCGCGCGTCGTCGGTGCGGCCCGGGTCCGGCCACCGGAAGCCAGCCGAAACGGTCCCCTCGGCCTGCAACACCCGGTGAGCGTTGGGCACCGGGTGGTTCGCAAGGCGGGCACCGACCGGCACCGGGTGGCTACCGATGAGGGCGGCCAGGTCGCCGTACGTGGTCCAGGAGCCGGCGGGAAGCTCGGCGAGGGCCTTGTTCATCACGTCCCAGGGCACCACAGCCTGGTCGGCCTGCTGTTCTGTCGGGCCAGGCCAGAGCGTGACGATCCGGTCGGCGAGAGCGTCAGCGCGAGCGTGAATCTCGGTACGTCCCCACCGGTTCTGGTCGGCGATCTCCCGGTTGAGCCGCAGGCCGCTCTTGCCCAGCTGGACCCGTTTGACCGGGAAGGGGCTGTTGCTCAACTCAGAGTTGTATCCCGTCAGGGTCAGGTTTCCCAGCGTGTGAACCAGTGCCTCGTGTGCCTCACCGAAGTCCTCGTCAGACGCGAGGTCGGCGGCAAGCATCTGTCGCCACTCGGTGGTGGGGCTCTGCGGCAGCACATGTTCGATGGTCAACGACTCCAGGGCCACCGGTTCTTTGCTGCCGTAAGACTCCTCCAGCCAGCGCAGCACCAGGTTCTGCTGCTGGCGGCGGCCGTTGAGGTAGAACGGGATGGA
Source organism: Micromonospora sp. DT4 (assembly GCF_049841675.1). NCBI lineage: Bacteria > Bacillati > Actinomycetota > Actinomycetes > Micromonosporales > Micromonosporaceae > Micromonospora > Micromonospora sp. DT4. The sequence goes on along the minus strand of NZ_JBNCKT010000256.1, from coordinate 724 downwards.
CCGCACCGCCGCCCGGACGGCGGCATCCGTGCCATAGTGCTTGCGGCCGGCTGACAGGTACGCCCACACTGCCTCGTCCACTGGCAGGTTCTGGTCCATCTCGGTGACCACGGCGAGCATGATCCGGTTGATGTTGGCGCTGGATCGGCCGACGAGCATCCGCCGCACGAAGAAGCTCTCGACGTACCGCACCGCCGAGGCGATCTGCGCCGAGGTCGCGCTGCCCTGCTCGCGGCGGTGCAGCAGGTGCAGCAGGAGCGGGTAGACGGTCGTCGTGCCCCAGTCACTGAGTCGCTGAAGTCGCCGCCGTACCTCCGGGTCCTGCTCTTCGGTGGGGTGCAGGACGACCCGCAGCAGGCCACCGAGGCGGGCGAAGCGTCCCACCTCGGCCTCGATCTCGGCCTCGGCGCGCAACTGCTCCAGCCGGGTCTGCTGAGCAGCGTAAACGTCGCTCTGTTTGACCCGCTGGTCTTGGTGCACCAGGTCGAGCCAAAAGAGCAACTCCAGCTCCGGCGAGGTCAATTGGCGCTGCAGCGGCAGCCAGCGCGATTGGTACACGGCCTCACCCCGGGTGGGCAGCCGCATGAACAGGTAGTTGCGCAGCAGGTCGGCCTGGGTCAGCTTGAGTCCGGTGTTATTGGCCCGTGACCCAAATGGTTTGTGATCGTTTGGGGTGTATGGGCGTTACGGTGCGGGACGCGCGTCGGCTTTCCCCTGTGGCGCA
>NZ_JBNCKT010000255.1:0-2116 GCF_049841675.1 Micromonospora sp. DT4 | reverse complement strand
TAGCGGCCGGATCTGTCAGCGCCGGCCGCCGTCATGATCGTCAGTAGTGCCGTTGACCTGCACTGTCAGACGACCGCTCGATTCCGCGGGTGAGGGACGGCGGGACTGTGAGATCCGGTCGGTCTCACAGCCGCCCACGACGGTGGACGGCTCCTCTCCGCGTGCGGTGCAGGTGAATGTCAGGGCTCCGGGTCGGGGCCGCTAAGGGAGCGCAGATAATTAACGCGCTGTCTTGATCTCTAGCGGGGTAGTGATTGCTTGTGTGGTCGCGTAGCTGTAAAGGTCGTCGAGTGTGGCGAGCCGGTGTGGGCTGGGCTGGATGACGTGTCCGGCTTGCTGTAGGAGTTGACGGATTTCGCGTAGGTGTCTGTTGATCGTTTCGGGTCGGACGGTGAACAGGGCGGCGACGGTGACCTGGGGCAGACCGAGTCGGTGGTGGAGGATGGCGGCTAGGAGCCGGTCGGCGAGGGTGAGGACGGGGCGGCGGCCGGTGCCGGGGGCGGTCTGTCGTGGGCGGTGGCCGCGTCGTTTGTCCAGGCTTGCTTCGCGTTGCTGGTCGTGCAGGGTCAGCAGCGTGGTGATCAGGTTGTCCCACTCGGGCGTCGGTAATCCGGTCAGGGTCGGGTGGCGTAGCCAGGCCAGGTCGGGACTGGGCTGGTCGAATGGGTCCGGGGCGGTGATGACCTGCTCGTATGCCTCGGGGCGCAGGGCGTAGTTCCAGTCTGGGTGCCACTCGTGGCGCTGTAGCGGCAGCGCGTTGATCTGCCGGTCACTGATACGGATCCCGGTGTCGTAGGTGCTGGTGTCGAGTTCGGCGTGCACGCGTAGTCCGGTGCGGGTCGTGGTGGCGGCGATGGTCTGCACGATGACCTGGTGGCTGGTCAGCGGCCGGCCTCGCCAGTTCATGGTGATGTGGGAGAACAGCCTGTGCTCGACTTTGTTCCACTTCGAGGTGCCGGGCGGGAAGTGACACACGGTGATCTCCAACCCGGTCTGGACGGCGAGGGCGGCCAGTTCGGCTTTCCAGGCGCGGATGCGGTAGCCGTTGGAGCCGCCGGCGTCCGCGGTGATCAGCAGCCGTCGGGCCTGTGGGTAGTCGGTACGGCCGGCGGCGTTCCACCAGCGGCGGATCGACTCGACGGCGAACGCGGCGGTGTCGTGATCGGTGCCGACGTTGACCCAGCCGCTGTCGGCGGCGAGGTCGTAGATGCCGTACGGCACCGCCTTGCCCAGGCTGTCGCCGGGGAAGTCGTGGGTGAGGGTGGCCGCCGGCTCGCCGTGGGGCCGCCACTGCCGGCCGGCGTTGCTGAACTGGCCGATCAGTTCCTTCTTCTTGGTGTCCACGCTGATCACCGGATCGGCGCAGTCGTGGTGGTCTTTGACCTGTTCGTTGATGTAGTGGAACTGCGCGTCACGGTCCGGGTGCTGCTTGCCCTCGATGGTCTTGACGTTGGCTTGCAGGCTGAATCCCTCGGCGCGCAGCAGATCAGCGACGGTGTCAGCACCGACACGGTGACCTTGACGGGTCAGTTCCTCGGCCAGCTTCCGGGTCGACTTTGTCGTCCACCGCAGCGGCGACACGGGATCGCCCCGCTCATCCGGCTCGACCAAGGCCAGCAGCGCGGGACGCAGGCCAGGATCCAGCACGTCCGCCCGTTTACGGCCTCCACCGGGCCTACGCACCCGGCCCAACGGCTGCGCACCAGCATCCAACTCATCGACGCCCAACGACACGGTCGCCTCACGGGCCCCGGCGGCCCGCGCGACCGCCCGGATGCCGCCGTGCCCCAGCACCCGCGCTTCAGCCCCCATCAACAGCCGACGCTGCCGCTCGTCCAGATGCGGGAAAATCGCCTCGAACTTCGCCGCGAGCATCTGCCGGGTTTCCTCCATAACCGCCATACCACAGCAACGAACGAGGTTCCGCGAAGCTACGGGTTATTTTTCTGCGCTCCCTAAGGTCGGTGTCGGGGAAGCGGTGCGGGTTGGTGGCCGGGTTGTCCGGGCCGTGGTCGGAGGGCAGTTCGTGCAGCCAGCGTCGCGGCCCGGGGTCGGTGGTCAGCGTCCAGGCAGGCCCGGCGGGGTGCTCGCCGTGGAGGCCGGTGGCCACGGGCAT
>NZ_JBNCKT010000254.1:0-2144 GCF_049841675.1 Micromonospora sp. DT4 | reverse complement strand
AAGCCGACGCGCGTCCCGCACCGTAACGCCCATACACCCCAAACGATCACAAACCATTTGGGTTACGGGCCAATATCTCACCCTCGCGGCTGCTTTGTCTGCCGGGGATCGCGCCACCGTCATCGAGCAACTCGAAGCCCTGCTGGCCGCGCACCGGGCATCCCCGCCGGTGCCGCCGCCGACGGTCACACCGGCCGACGCGCCGCTGACGGCGGTACGCCCCGACCGTCGTGCACTCGCCGTAGCCGTTGTCGCGATGGTGCTGTTCGCGACGCTGGGCCCCGGCGCGGTGGGACCGTCGCAGACCGCCCCGATGCGACGGGCCGAGGCGGCGACAATGCGGGATGCCGGATTGAGCGCTCCGCTGCGGGCACCCGTTGCCCTCACAGCGCCGCCGGCCCTCCTGGGCGAGCCGGTGCTTGTGGGCGAGCCGGCTCTCCTGGGCGAGGCGGCGCTCGTGGGCGAGGCGGCGCTCGTGGGCGAGCCGGTGCGACCTCAGGCGGGCGGTTCACCGCGCCCGGCGCCGCGGGCCGTCGTGGCTGCCGCGACGGACCCGTCTGTGGTTGCGGTGACTTCCACGTCACCGGCTGTCGCCGCCGTACCGCCCGCGTCGCCGGACGTCGCTGTTACCCCGTCCGCGTCGCGGACTGTCGAGGCGATGCCGGTGCCTTCGGGCGCTCCCACCCCGTCGTCCGGCACGACGCCGACGGACCTGCCCACCGTGTCGCCGTCGCCCGCGCCCACCGCGACGCCCGATCCCGCGCTGCTGACGGTGTGCCTGGACCCGCTGTTGCCGCTGGTGGGGCGGCTGCTCTGCCCGCCGGTCGAGCCGTGATCTCTCCCTGTGCCCGTTCCGTGCGTACCTGCCGTGTCGTGACTGGCGTGACTGGCGTGAATTGCCGTGCCGTTGCGGGCGTGACCGCCGTGCTCGTTCTGCCCGTGATTGCCGCGCCGTTCTGCCCGTGATTGCCCCGCGGTTCCGCGCGTGATTGCCGTGCCGTTGCGGGCGTGCCCGCCGTGCCGTTCCGGGCGCGTGGCTCGGCCGACCGTGGTCGGATCAGGTCGCGGTGCTCGGCACGATGGCGCTGCACCGAGATCTTGGACAGTTTTCGTTAGCAGCTAACGGAAACTGTCCAAGATCTCCCGGTCCCAGGGCTCAGGTCGGGGTGCCGAAGTCGGGGAGGGTGAGGGTGCCGTCCGGGCCCAACGCGAAGCCGGGGTTCCAGGCGATCTCCCAGACGTGCCCGTCCGGGTCGGCGAAACATCCGGCGTAGCCGCCGTAGAACGTCTCCCGCGCCGGCTGGGTCACCTCGGCGCCGGCCTCGGCGGCGGTCGCCATCAACCGGTCGACCTCCGCCTGTGAGCGCACATTCTGGGCCAGGGTCATCCCGCCGAAACCGCCGGTGTCCGGGTTCGGCACGCCGGCGTCGGCGGCCAGCTTGTCCCGGCTCCACAACACGAGGGCCAGGCCGCCGGCCTGGAAGAAGACCGTCTCCTCGACCTCCTGACCGCGCCAGCCGAGGTGCTCGTAGAAGGCTTTGGCGCGCGCCAGGTCGGAGACGCCGAGGGTGATCAGGCTGATCCGCTGCTCCATCTCCGTAACCTAACGCGCGATCACCTGTCGCGTTTATCGGCGACACGCGTGCAGCGAGGACTGTCGGGCGCTCGCAACCCATAGCATCGATGCTATAAGTTGGGGCAACGTAGAGCTGGAATCAGAGGTCCGAGCGTGGCTGGAGGATCTACCAACTGCCTACTTCGCCCGAGCGGCCTTTTGTATTGATCTTTTGGCTGACCAGGGTGTGCTGCTCGGAGAGCCGCACACGAGACAGCTCGACGGCAAGATACGGGAGCTGCGTTTCTACCTAGAGCGCGATGCGGTACGCGTGACGTACTGGATAGCCTCCGAGCGGAGGATCATCCTGCTCACGGTATTCCGTAAGACGCGGATGCGAGAGGACCGGGAAGTGGAGCGGGCTCGCCGTGCATTCGAGCGGTGCGTCACGGAGCGGCACATCGTGACCGAGGGGATGACTCTGCTGGCGTGTCGGTCGTTAGTAGTGCTCACGTAGCTGTTCAGCGTGAGTAGATGGGCGGCCGAATCGGTCTGACCTGTGGTTATGCGCTCATACGGTGGGTCGATC
>NZ_JBNCKT010000253.1:0-2206 GCF_049841675.1 Micromonospora sp. DT4 | reverse complement strand
TCTGTCGACGCTGCGTACAGCGCCGCGGGCGTGAACACCCTGAACGCCGACCCCTTCGACACGGGGATGAACACCCTCAACGCCGACCCCTTCAGCACGGGGATGGGCACCTCGAACGACCCCTTCGGCACGGGGATGAACACCCTCAACGACCCCTTCGGCGCGGGAATGAACACCCTGCACGACCCCTTCGGCCTGGGGATGGACAACACCCTGGACGCCCTCTTCGGCGAGATGCATGACGCTCAGATCGGCGGATCGTTCAACGACACCGCGATGGACCTGTTCACACAGGACACCCACGCGCCCTTCGACCAGGCGATGCCCGACCTCACATCGCAGGACTTCATATCCGGACAGTGGACGGCCCCACTCACCGACACCACTGTCGGCGCCTACGACCACCTGCCCGCCGCCACAAACGGCGATAACCCTCACGGCATCTGGGCATGGGACCCCTTCCAGACATTACTCACACCCCACCCGCCCGAGCCCACCCCGAGCACCAGCGCCGTACCCGCGAACACCACCGGCGAACACCAGCACGACTCCCACGCCCAGCACGATTCCGACGGCGACTACGGCGACCTCTTCAGCGACGAGGGAGCCGACACCCCCGCCGGCAGCCAATCGACACCTTTGATCACCTCTGGTGAGCCTCTGCCACGGCTGACGCTACCCACCGCCGGGCCCAGCACCCGCCCGACCCGAGCCCCGCGCGTCAGCAACGAGGCACCTCGCCAGGACAACACGGCGGCCCCGTCCACCAGCGGACCAACCCGAACATCACGCCAAAAACAACGCCAGAAGCCGTACCCCAACAAAGGTCGCAAGCGACACTACTACACCGTGGACGAGCGTGTCGCCGCCATCACCACGTGGGTGCAGAAAGACCCCACCAACCGTCGGAACACAATCCCCCCTCGGGGCGATTCTGTGAATGTCGGAGGAAAGGCATACCCCGTCGGAAATTTTCTCTCTGACCTGACACTAGTTTGGGTGATTTCCGTCGATGACAAGCTTACCCAAGCCCTGGAGGACGCCGGATTCAAGGTCAAAAACGACGGTCGCGGACATATGCATATCGTCGGATTCCGGAGAATGAGCGACGAGAACGTGAGAGACTTCCTCGCCGTCTATGACATCTGGCTCAGCGAGGAAGACGCGAACGGTAACCTCCATAACATCGGGAAGATGCCGAAGAGCACGCTGGAGCGACCCAATCCGAATAAGCCAGGCGAGCAGTTCCAGCTCGGCAAGTTTATGCACAATCTCAAGAGCAACGGGCATGCCGACCCGGACGGCGAGATGGCCGAGATGCTGAAAGAAAAAGGCCGCCTCGAGGTCATCTACCTGAATGAGGGCGACACATCGAGATTTGATGGTTTGAGGGTGCCCGGGAGGCCGCCACGGAAGCCCCGGCCACCAACGGCCAAGCAGGAAGAGGACAATCAGGAGCGGATCGCGGGGATTCAGCTTTGGGTGGGGCCAGATCGCGAGAACTCGGGCAAAATTCCCGCCAAGACAGAAGAGGTGAAGGATGCCGAGGAGAATGTTCACCCCGTCGGGAAAACATTTCATATTTTGCGGCAAATGGGATTTTTGTTTCATCAGGAACTCTTCGATGTTCTGAACGATAACGGTTTCCAACCGAAGGTCATCGGCAGCAAGATTCTAATCCCCCGAGACAAGGGCATGCTTGTCACTGTTGCCGAGAAGGCGGATAGGGACGAGGATACGTTCGCCGCTTATGACCTCTGGTGCGAAGGTGACTCCACAAGGGCGGGAAAGATCCCTGCATACGACACCCTGGTCCCGCTCCCGGAAACGGGGAAGGTCATTGATCTCGGCGTGCGGATGAGGAATCTCATCGACGTCGGGCGTGTGGGTCCGCAGAAAATGATCGCTCAGGCTCTGAGTGCCCGTGGGTTGCAGACGGAGTCTCGGGACGGCAAGACCTTTCTTGTGCGCCCAAAGGAGGCGGCCGGCGGGGAGTCGCAGTCGGTGTCCGCCACGACACAGACGACCGCCAAGCCGGCTGTTCTTGGCCGCCCAGAGGGGGCGGCCGGTGGGGAGTTGCGGTCGGTGTCCGCCGCGACGCAGAAGGTCGCCAATCTGGCTGTGGGTCGTCGGCCCTTGCCGTGGGAGGGTGCGTCAGGCTCTGGTGTGGCGGTGGTGAGGGAGTCGGTCATCCTGCCGCCGGGTG
>NZ_JBNCKT010000252.1:0-2253 GCF_049841675.1 Micromonospora sp. DT4 | reverse complement strand
GCGAGGGTGTAGGCGGGGGCGCGGTCGAGTCGGGCGCCGCCGTGGTCGTAGCGGCGGGTGGTGCGGGCGTCGGCGTGGCCGAGCTGGTCCTGCACGTCTTCGAGGCTCGCGCCGGCGTCGCGGGCGAGGGTGGCGCAGGCGTGCCGCAGCACGTGTGGGGACATCTTCACCGGGATCCGCGCCACCTCGGCGAGGCGGATCACGAGTCGGGTGACAGCGCCGCGGTCGAGCCGGCCGCCGCTGGCGGTGGCGACCAGGGGCCGGCGGGCCCGGACGCCGGCCTGCCCAGCCACCACGGGCAGCGGGCCTGTGAGGTCGGCGCGGGTGGCGAGGTAGGCGTCCAGGCGTCGGGTGACCGGGGCGGGCAGCGCCACCAGGTGCTCGCGGGCCCCCTTGGCGGTGAAGCGCAGGGTGCGGTGGCCGCGGTTGTGGCCGAGCTGCTCGACGTCGGCGCCGACGAGCTCGCCGACGCGGATGCCGGTGTAGAGCAGCAGCGCGACGATCGCCGCGGTGCGCAGCGCCTGGGGGCCGGTGTCGGCGTCGGCCGCGAGGAGCAGCGCCTCGGCCTGCCCTCGGGACAGCCCTGATGTCTTGGTGCTGCGCTGGTCGACCTTCGGCTTCTTGCGGGAGTCGATGGCGGCGGGGTTGGCCCGGTCGGTGCGGTCCTCGGCGATCAGCCAGCCGTAGAACGCGGACACCGCGGCGAGGCGGCGGGCGCGGGTGGCGGCGGCCGCGGTGCCGGAGGCCTCTTGGGCGCGTAGCCAGGCGTGGGTGTGTACGCGGCGGGCCTCGGTGAGCGGGTCGACGCCGGAGGTGGCCAGGAACGCCAGCCAGTGCTGCAGGTCGCGCCGGTACGCCTCCCGGGTGTGCGGTGAGGCGTACCCGATCAGCCACTCCCGCAGCAGCTCCTCGAGTTCGTTGTCGGCGGTACCCCCCACGGTGGGGACCCCGTCGTGGGGGGCCGCAGCGGCGGGCAGGGGCTGGTGGGCGGGGAGCAGCTCGCCAGTGAGCACTTCGGTCACCGGTCGGTGTCCTCGTCGACCAGGTCGACGAACGCGGCCACCCGCGCGTATTTGGCGCGGGTGGTGTGCCCGTCCCAGCCGGTCGGGTGGGCGGGCAGGTGCCAGGACACCTGGCCGGTGGGCAGCTCCAGGTAGACCACGACCGGGTGGGGGTCGGTCGGGTCGTGGCCGGCTCCGGCCGGGACGCCGGCCTCGTGGGCGAGCGTGAGGGCGGTCCAGATCAGGGCGTTTCGCTGCGCGTAGGCGGCGGTGATCTGCGGGGTGTCCGGGCCGGTGTGCCCGTGGCGGGACGGGTCGAGCGTGGCGATGTCGGCCAGGATGTGAGCGAGGTGAGCCCTGGCCGTGGGGGCGCTCGGCGTGAGCGGGAATACGGTGATGCTCATCGCGGCTCCTGGGTTGGGTCGAGGGTCAGGACGCCCCGGCGTCGGGGCGGGTGGTGTCACTGTCGTCGCGGTGGCGCGGGCGTTGTCGCCAGGCGCGGGTGCGGCAGGCCGGTGAGCAGTAGCGGGCCGGCCGGCCGACGCCCGCGCGCGGCACCGAGGCGCCGCAGACCGGGCACCTGGTTTCGTCACGGGTTTTCGTCTCACCGATGGCGCGGGCCGAGCGACGGCGCCAGGCGCGGGTACGGCACGCGGGCGAGCAGTAGCGGCCCGGCCGGCCGGCGCCCGCGCGCGGCACCGGGGCACCGCAGACCGGACACACGGGTTCGTCACGAACTTGCGTCACAGCCAACCGTTGCGGCCGGGCCGAGAAGACCGCGCGAGCCATCGCGGCCTCACGGCCGCCCGCAACAGCCACCAGGTGCGCGACGTGCTCGTCGTCGGCGCCCGCGTCGTCGGGTTGCTCGGCGTCATCGAGCCACGACTCGGCGACGCCGAGCAGTTCGTGCCAGTCGGTGATCTCCGGCTGGGTCTCGGCGAGGCTGAGCAGCGCCACCGCCCACGCCCGCGGCGAGTAGTCGCGGGCGAAGCGCAGCGCGGTCACGTCCAGCGGACGCAGGTACACCCCGTGCGAGCGGGCGTGCGCGCGCATCGCCTCGACCGTCGGACCGTCGGACCACCGCACCCACCAGTCGCCCCGCCCGACCCCCTCGGCCTCCCAGGCGACCGTCACGGGCGCGCGTGCCCACTCGGAGAGGATCTGGGACAGCCACGCGGCCTGGCCCCGCTTTTTCGGCATGGACCACACCCCATTTCGTCACGCCTGTTACGTCACAGTCTACTCCCGGCCG
>NZ_JBNCKT010000251.1:0-2307 GCF_049841675.1 Micromonospora sp. DT4 | reverse complement strand
CGATCCGCGCCATACAATCAAAGCGGCCCGGCAATTGAATCACCGACCCGACACCTACCGCCGGCGGTGCCCCCTCACCCGTTGGCAACCAATCTTCCCGCAAGCCGCCACCGGTCAGGCCGACATCCGGCCCTATCTCATCGTTGAACCCGTAATCCCCGACGGCATCGACATCCATCGCGTCCAGCAAGTCTAGTGGCGCGTTCGCCCAGACAGGAGCATCGACATCCCGCCCGACAGCGGCGGCGGCAGCGGCAGCGGCAGCGGCAGCGGCAGCGGCAGCGGAACTACCAGAAGCCTCGGCCCCGCCAGACTCAACCTGCACATTCCACAAACCAACAAGATGCCAACCACTCCCGTCGAATTTTATCTCCCACGGATCATTCGGCGATAATTTGCTTTTCACTAATTCATCCCGTGCGCGTGCGATAGCCGTACCGGGCGGCAGTGTGCCGCCCGTGTACACACTCTCGATCTCGGCGTGTGTCACGGATTCGTTGCCCCTGCCGCGCTTGTTGATAAGAAGTCGAAGTAGTGAGGCGGTATTGTCTCCGAGTTTGCGCACCTCTTTGCCGTCGCTGCTTCTTAGTGTGCGCCCGTCAAGAGACCATTGAACCTGCGCCCTATCGCCGGTGTGCTGGCCCGTGGCAGACGACAAGCCCCGCCCAACAACAGCAGCGGCAGCGGCAGCGGCACTAACAGAAGCCTCGGCCCTGCCAGACTCAACCTGCACATTCCACAAACCGACAAGACGCCAACCTTTTTCACGCCTGTCGTATTTTATCTCCCACTGATCCCTCTCCAATCCTTTCGTTCCCTTCAATACCCCCCGTAGGTTGCCGATAGCCGAATCTGGCGTTGCGGGGCCCGTGTACACACTCTTGACCTCGGTGTGTGTCACGAATTCGTTGGCCGTGCCGCGCTTGTTGATAAGAAGTCGAAGTAGTGAGGCGGCACCGTCTCCGAGTATGCGCACCTCTTTGCGGTCGCTGCTTCTTAGTTCGCGCCCGTCGAGAGTCCATTGAACCTGCGCGCTAGCGCCGGTGTGCTGGCCCGTGGCAGACGACAAGCCAGGCGCGTGCTGCCGGCTACCGCTGTGGTCGGTGGAGGTCGACGCGTACGGCTGATCGAATGCCGACTCGGTACGCAGCGGCGGCTGAACACTGCGCTGCACGTCGCCGAGCAGAGCCGGCCCCGACAGTGGCAGGGCCAGCATGTCCGACTCGGAGCCATAGTGGACGAGATACTCGCTGGCATCAGAGCCCCAGACGCCGTCGTCAACGCCGAGTTGGGATATATCGGCGGTCTGCATGAGGGCATCAGGGCCGTCCAGTGGATGCATGACCGAACCGGCACCGACCGCCGCCGGCATCCCCTCAGCCGTTGGCAACCAATCTTCCCACAAGCCGCCACCGGTCAGGCCGACATCCGGCCCTATCTCATCGTTGAACCCGTAATCCCCGACGGCATCGACATCCATTGCATCCGGGATGCCTAGTGGCGCGTTCGCCTGCATAGGAGCATCGACATCCCGCCCGACAGCAGCAGCGGCAGCGGAACTACCAGAAGCCTCGGCCCCGCCAGACTCAACCTGCACATTCCACAAACCAACAAGACGCCAACCTTTTTTACGCTCGTTGAATTCTATCTCCCACGGACCCTTCAGAAATGAGTCCGCTCTCCCTAATGATCTCCGCACGAGATTAATAACAGAAAAGGGCGGTGAGATGCCCTTGTACGCACTCTTGATCTCGGCGTGCGTCACGAATTCTTCGCCCGTGCCGCGCCTACGGATAAGAAGTCGAAGTACTGAGGCGGTGTTTTCTGCGAGTTCGATTACCTCTTTGCCGTCGCGTTCTTTTAGTTTACGCCCGTCAAGAGACCATTGCGCCTGCGCAGGAGCGTCGACATCCTGCCCAGCGGCAGCGGAACTACCAGATGCCTCGGCCCCGCCAGACTCAACCTGCACATTCTCCAAACCAACAAGACGCCAACCCACTCCATCCCCGCCGGATTCTATCCTCCACGAACCCTTCGGAAATAATTCCGCTCTCTCTAATGCCGTCCGTACGTTGCCGATAGCCGCAGCGACTGGTGTGGGGCCCGGGTACACACTCTTGACCTCGGCGTGTGTCACGAATTCGTTGGCCGTGCCGCGCTTGTTGATAAGAAGTCGAAGTAGTGAGGCGGCATCGTCTCCGAGTTTGTGCACCTCTTTGCCGTCGCTTCTTAGTTTGCGCCCGTCGAGAGACCATTGAACCTGCGCCCTAGCGCCGGTGTGCTGGCCCGTGGCAGACGACAAGCCAG
>NZ_JBNCKT010000250.1:0-2321 GCF_049841675.1 Micromonospora sp. DT4 | reverse complement strand
CGCCCGATCGGCGGCCAGCCAGGCGAGGTCAGCCTCGCCGAGCTTGACCAGCAGCAGCACGGTGAGCCGGTACGCCCCCAGCCCACGCCGCACAAAACAGTGAGACTTGTCGATTCTAAGCCGGACCGAGGTTCACCACCCGTGCCCACTCCAGCCGGCGCCGCCTCACTGGGTGGCGACGACGATGCAGCGCCGCAACTCGGCCACCGCCTCGGTTGGCCCCTGCACGCTGACGCCGCTCGGCTCAGTGGCCAGCTCCCGGCCCCACAGCCACCGCAGCATCGCCGCTGGCGGTCCGGCCACCGTCACGTCTGCGGCGTTGGGTGCACCGTCGGTGACCGTGAACACCCCGGGCCCGGTACGCGGGCCAACCTGGCCATCGTCGCCCGGGTCCGGGAGATCGCCGACCGGGCCGGTGTCACTCCCGCGCAGGTCGCGCTCGCCTGGGTGATCACCCAGGGCGACCGGGTCGTTCCGATTCCCGGCACCAAGACACCGACGTACCTGGTGGACAACTACGCGGCCGGCCAGGACACCTTGTGGCCCGACGCCCAGATGATCGTCCCGGGAGGGCCACGCCGCGGCCGGGACCTGGCGGTCCACGGCATGACCAGCGACCTGCAAGCCGGGGTACGGCAGCGGCTGCGCAAGGTCGTGTCCAGCGGCGATGTGCTGATCTGGGAGATCGACCTGATCAGCCCGCCGGACAACCCGGAGCACTGCCAGCCCGCGGCTCTGTGGTTGCAGGTACTACGCGACAGGCGGGTGCGCCAGCTCACCCTGTTCCGTTCCGTTCCCGCGCGGGTTTGAGGAAATTTCCGCGCCGAGCGAACTTTCTCCCCGACCCGCGCATCTGGTCCGTGTCAGCCACCAGTCACCGTCGCGGCACACACCGCACGGGTCACGGGATCGGGAGATAGTTCATGGGTTCCACCCGCCACGACGCCGGCCGCGCTCGCGCCGGGCGCCCACACCTTCACCGTTGACGGGGTGCGGCAGGTCTACCCCGTCGCCGGCACCGGCCCGGTGTGCGTGGCACATTCGGGCGGCCCCGGCATCGAGTGGGCCTACCTGCGGGCGCCGGGCATCGAGGAGCACTTCACGATGGTGTACGTCGAGCCGGTCGGCACGGGCGCGTCGGGCCGCCTCGACAACCACGACGACTACCGGATGGACACCTGGTGGTGCTGGAGCGCAGCGGACACTTCGCGCACGTCGAGCAGCCGACGGAGTTCACCGAGGCCGTGGTGGAGCTGCTGAAGCGGTGACGCTCGCGCCGCCCCCGAAGGTCAGTTCGTCACAACGGGCAGGCCTCGGGAGGCTGCGGCGTTGCAAGGTCATAGGCTTGGCACTTCGCTGTGCCGTGACGAAGGAGAAACCGCCGTGAGCCAGACGGATTCCGTGGACGAGTGGAACGTGGTCGAGGACGACGGGGTGCTGGACGCCTCCGACACCCTCGACTACCGCATCGGCGACCCCCTCGACGCCGGCATCGTCGCCGCGGACCACTGGACGGGGGCGAACCGGTTCGGCACCACCCCCGCCGAGGAGCGGGCGGGCGAGTCGTTGGACCAGTACCTCGCCCAGGAGGAACCGGACATCGACCCGTACGCCGAGGGTGGCGACGACGAGGACGAGCTGATCCGCCGGGGGTACGAGACCGAGCCGCGCGCGGGCCGTCTCGTCGAGTACGACGAGGGCGCCCGCGAGGACGACGAGGCCGAGTCGGTGGCCTGGGACGCCGGGATCGACGCGGGTGGCGCCAGCGCCGAGGAGGCGGCGGTCCACGTGATCGAGGACCCCGACGGGATTGGCGACGGTCCCCTGCGCTGATCCGCACCCCGCCGCGCTCGACACCGTGACAGGCGTCGAGCGCGGTGGACACGTCGGTCAGTGGATGACGACGGGCGTCTTGGCAAGTCGGTCTGCTCGTCGCCGAGCGGCTGCGCGGGCCTACGCCAGCGCGGCAGCAGGGCGGCCGGGACGAACGTGACCGGACCATCGTGGACTCCGACGGCGTCATCAACCTCCAGGCCGTACCCCGCAGCATGGTCGTGGTCGGCGCCGGCGTGATCGGCATGGAGTACGCGTCGATGTTCGCCGCCCTCGGCACCAAGGTGACAGCCGTCGAGCGCCGCGACCGGATGCTCGAGTTCTGCGACGAGGAGGTCGTCGCCGCGTTGGACGCGTCCAACAAGATCCGCAACATCACCCGCATCGACGGCTGACCCCCTCTCCCCCCGACGGGGGGTGTCCCTATGTTTTTGTCAAGCCGCGATGGCGGCGGGACGTGCCTGGTAGGGCGTTTTGTCGCGGAGCAT
>NZ_JBNCKT010000249.1:0-2390 GCF_049841675.1 Micromonospora sp. DT4 | reverse complement strand
AACGCGGCGATCACCGCGGCCTGTTCCGTGACCAGCGCGACCAAGTCGTCATACGACGGACGCTGCGGACCAGAACCAGACACCCGGGCACTATGTCACACCAACCCACCCGCGTTGATCAAAGGTCATCCCCGCTGAACACCACCAGGATCATCCACAGGCCGGGCACCCACCACCAACCCATCCAATCCGCAGACCCAAGCTAAATACGTACGATGCAGGACGCGCGGTGGGCCATGGGCCAGGGCATGTATGTGGTGTACATAGATGACCTCAGTCTCGACTACACCCTCGCTCACCAGAGGGTGCCCGCGCGATCTTTGTCTTCCGATGAAATCGATAAGCAGGGCCCGAACATCGCGGCGGTCATCGACTCTATCGACCCCGCGTGGAGCACCGCGGGGGTGAACGCCCTGAACGACCCCTTCGCCGTGGGGGTGGACACCTCGAACGACCCCTTCGGCGCGGGGATGAACACCCTGGACGACCTCGTCGGCGAGATGCATGACGCTCAGATCGGCGGATCGTTCGACGACATAGCGATGGACCTGTTCACACAGGACACCCACGTGCCCTTCGACCAGGCGATGCTCGACCTCACGTCGCAGGACTTCATATCCGGACAGTGGACGGCGCCACTGACCGGCACCTGGGACGACCCCTTCCAGGCATTGCTCACACCCCACCCGCCCGAGCCCACCGCGAGCACCAGCGCCGTGCCCGCGAGCACCACCGGCGAACACCAGCACGACTCCCACGCCCAGGACGATTCCGACGTCGAGGACGGCGACCGCTTCGGCGACCTCTTCAGCGACGAGGGAGCCGACACCCCCGCCGGCAGCCAATCGACACCTTTGATCACCTCTGGTGAGCCTCTGCCACGGCTGACGCTACCCACCGCCGGGCCCAGCACCCGCCCGACCCGAGCCCGGCCCGTCAACGACGAGGCACCTCGCCAGGACAACACGGCGGCCCCGTCCACCAGCGGACCAACCCGAACATCACGCCAAAAACAACGCCAGAAGCCATACCCCAACAAAGGTCACAAGCCACACCGCTACACCGTGGACGATCGTGTCGCCGCCATCACCACATGGGTGCAGAAAGACCCCCCCAACCGTCGAAACAAAATCCCCCCTGGGGGCGATTCTGTGAATGTCAAAGGAAAGGCATACCCCATCGGAAGAATTCTCCATAACCTGACACAAGTTGGGGTGTATTCCGTCGATGGCAAGCTTGCCCAAGCCCTGACGGACGCCGGATTCACGGTCAAATACGACGACGGTCGCAAACATATGCATATCGTCGAGTTTCAGAAAATGAGCGACGAGAACGTGAGAGACTTCATCGCCGTCTATGACATCTGGCTCGACGAGAAAGACGCAAACGGTATACCCCATAACATCGGGCAGATGCCGGACGCCACGCTGGAGCGACCCAATCCGAATAATCCAGACAAGCAGTTCCAGCTCGGCCAGTTTATGTCCAATCTCAAGATCAACGGGCATGCCGACCCGACCGGTAAGATGGCCGCGATGCTGGCAGGAAAAGGCGGCCTCGAGGTCATCTACCTGAATGAGGACGACACATCGAAATTTGATGGTTTGAGGGTTCTCGGGGAGCCGTCACCGAAGCCCCAGCCGCCAACAGCCAAGCAGGAAGAGGACAATCAGGAGCGGATCGCGGGGATTCAGCTTTGGGTGGGGCCAGATGGCAAGAACTCGGGCAAAATTCCCGCCCAGACAAAAGAGGTGAAGGATGCCGGGGGGAAGGTTCACCCCGTCGGGCAAACATTTCATGTTTTGCGGAAAACGGGGCTTTTGTTTCATCAGGGACTCTTCGATGTTCTGAAAGATAGCGGTTTCCAGCCGAAGGTCAACCGCAACAAGATTCTAATCCCCCGAGACAAGAGCATGCTTGTCACTGTTGCCGAGAAGGCAGATAGGGACAAGGAGACGTTCGCCGCTTATGACCTCTGGTGCAAAGGCGACTCCACAAGGGCGGGAAAGATCCCTACACGCGACACCCAGGTCACGCTCCCGGAAACGGGGGACGTCATTGATCTCGGCGTGCGGATGCGTACTCTCATCCGCCACGGGCTTGTGGATCCGCAGGGGATGATCGCTCAGGCTCTGAGCGCCCGTGGGCTGCAGACGGAGTCTCGGGGCGACAAGACCTTTCTTGTGCGCCCAAAGGCGGCGGCTCTTGTGCGCCCAAAGGCGGCGGCCGGTGGGGAGTCGCGGTCGGTGTCCGCCGCGACACAGAAGACCGCCAATCTGGCTGTGGGTCGTCGGCCCTTGCCGTGGGAGGGCTCGTCAGGCTCTGGTGTGGCGGTGGTGAGGGAGTCGGTCATCCTGCCGCCGGGTGTCGTGCGGGAAGCGGAAGCGGGC
>NZ_JBNCKT010000248.1:0-2508 GCF_049841675.1 Micromonospora sp. DT4 | reverse complement strand
CACGAACTCGTGGATGAACGACTTCGGCAAGATCCGCCGCTACACCGACCGCAACGCCAAAATCATCGACTTCTACCCCTACCTGGCCGCCGCCGCGATCGTCACGATCCGTCAACTCATCCAACGAGCCCGCACGCTCTACCGCTGGAACACCCGACCGACAACCCGCCGACTCAGGTGACACCTATTGGTCGGGTCGCCCGGGGGGATTTCACCCCCGGGCTCCCACAGAACCGTGCGTAACAGTCTCGCGTTACACGGCTCTTGTCATCCTGATCACCAGAAGCGCGGTGTCCATGCCCAGTGGGCGAAGAGCCTCGGGTATTGGCGGGTGATGCGCTGCCAGCACTGTTGGGCCTTCCTGAACGGCCGCAGTCGTTTGTGCTTCTTGCGGATCCAGCGCACCAGGTAGGCGTTGATGCGTTCCAGGAGGGGCAGCAAAGCGGAGCGGTAGTACGCCCCGTAGTACTGCAGCCAGCCGCGCACGATCGGGTTGATCTTTCGCGCCAGCTCGGCGAAGGTGTGGCCGATCCGCAGGTGGATCCGCCAGGCGCGGACTTGCCCACTGATCTTCTTCAGGGCTTCCTTGCTGATCGCGGGCAGGAAGTTGGTGAAGTTCTTCCCCTTCCTGCTGCGCGCCTTGCGGGCTTGGAACGTGAGCCCCAGGAAGGTGAACGACGTGTGCTCGTACGAGCCGCGCCGGTTGCCGTCCTTGCAGTACACGATCTTGGTCTTGTCGGGGTGCAGCCGCAGCCCGACCTCGTCCATCCTGTTCCCGAGTGCCGCCAGCACTTGGCGGGCCTGGTGCTCGCTGGCGCAGTGCACGACCGCGTCATCGGCATAGCCTTCGAACTGGACGTCCGAAAAGTTCCGGGCGAGCCAGGTGTCGAACGCGTAGTGCATGAACAGGTTCGCCAGCACGGGCGAGACCGCGGACCCCTGCGGGGTCCCCCGGTCCCGCTCCTGCAAGGTTCCGTCGGGCAGTTGCAGCGGCGCTTGGAGCCACCGCTTGACATACAACGTCACCCAGACGGCGTCGGTGTGAGCCTGGACAGCCTTGACGATGAGGTCCCACCGGACGCTGTCGAAAAACTTCTGAATGTCAAGATCGATCACCCAGTCTTTCTTCCAACACCGTTGCCGGCAGCGCTGGACCGCGTCCAGGGCCGACCGATTCGGCCGGTAACCGTAGGAATCCTCGTGGAATATTGGATCCACACGAATCCCCAAGTGCCTGGCTACCACCGTCTGCGCGACCCGGTCGGCGACGGTGGGGACGCCGAGCATCCTCGTGCCGCCGCCGTGCTGTTTTGGAATCTCCACCGCTCGCACCGGAGGCGGAAAGTACGCCCCCGACGACATCCGATTCCAGATCTTGTAAAGGTTGCCCTCCAGATCGGCCTCGAAGTCGGCAATGGACTGCCCGTCCACCCCCGGCGCACCCTGATTTCGCTTCACCTCACGAAACGCCTCCCAGACCTCCCACTTCGAAATCTCAAACGGCTTCTCTGGTGACTTCAGCTTGTCCATCGGCTCCTCCCGAACAACGTCCGGTTGACCAGACACACACAGCCGCGGATGACCCGGCCCCTTCGCTCCACCCCCATAACAAGGGCTTCGGCACTACTACGAGCCGGTCCGCCAGCACGCCTCGCGACGGTACTCAACCCCTTGCGGTGTCAGCCGCTTGAAGCACTCCCTCTCGCACCCCATCCCGGGGCAACGGTGTCGAGACATGCCTTCCCACGTTCCATGCAAGAGCAGCAGATCAGGCTCACGTCACCTCCATGCCGGACACCACCTGGCCAGTAAACGGGTATCCGCCAGGCTCTTCCCGGGATCGACAAGGCACCCCGGTTTTGATGCCACCTAGAGTTAAATAACGACACGTCGTCAGTGATTCGCTCGCGCTCGTCTTCCTGATCCCCACCTGACACTTCAATCAGTGCCTTTTCCACATCGCTCACCACGGTCGCGTTACCACTTCCGCAGCATGTGGCGGTTTGGAGCCTCCCCCCGCAGGGCGACTCCGAAGGGCCAACCTTCATCTCCTGCACAGCACCGCATAAAGTCGCTCTACCTACATCAAGCTCCTCCTTGCGTTCGTGGCACACCCAGTCGCTCTAACCTGGCCCGGCCCCAGACGACCGCCGCGACGACCGCGGCGGCGGCTTCGCGAGACCATCCGACGACGGCGGCTTCGACGAATTCCGCGAATTCAGCCCCAACCGCCGCTCAAGCTCAGCCACCCGCGCCCGCAACAACTCGATCTGCCGCTGCTGCTGCACCACCAACGCCGCAAGCTCGTCATATCTCGGCCGGCCAGCACCATCCACAACCCGACACCCTGCCCAAAACATGCAAACGATCAAGCCGCCAACCCCACCACCCGAATAGTTACCCCCGAACTTGCGCGGATCTTGACCTCGATTCGGGACTGTAAAAAGAACGGTGTAACTCCTGATCAAGAAAGACGCACCTGATGACCATGACGACTGACGCCGTGGA
>NZ_JBNCKT010000247.1:0-2517 GCF_049841675.1 Micromonospora sp. DT4 | reverse complement strand
ATAGCGCTCGGGTAACACTCCGGACACCCGTGATGTTCCTACCCCACCAACCATGATCCACAAGACAGGCCCTAGCGTCTTTCCCAGCGCCGCAGCCAGCGCGTTCGCCGCCGACGTCGACACGCCTCCGGCCGACCCAGCCTGCCCGATCGGTTGGTTATCGCGGGAACGCCCCTCCGCGACCGCACCGCTTCGGCAGGATCGTCCCAATGAGGGAGGTGCCGCCGTGCAGGACACCCGCGCTCTCGCCCTGACGTTCGAGGTGAGCGGCCTGCCACCGGTCAAGACCGAAGCGTTGTCCATCTTCGCCGCCGGGCACCGGCAGGCGACCAGGGTCCGCACCCTGCTCCAGGCCGCCCTGGGCGCGGCCCAGCGCACCGGCTGGACGCCGTTGCCCGGGCCGATCGAGGTGGACGTGGTTCTGCGGTGCCCGCCCGGGCACCGTACGTCCGACGCCAGCACGCTGCTCGGCGGCGTCTGCGCGGTGCTCCAGGAAAAGAAGCGCGTCTCCACCATCGGCCTGGCGCATCTCGGCGTCCTGGTGGACGTCGCCCTCTACGACGACGACCGGCAGATCCGCCGTTTGTCGTACCACGAGGAGCCGGCGGAGGAATTCTCCTACCAGGTGCGGGTCGCCGCCGTACCAACCGGCGTTTGACCGACGGCCGCGGTGGGGTATCGCGGACGCCGACGAAGGGAGCACCGATGTCGGAGCCACATGTCACGCTCGACCCGCGCGGGCTCGATCCTGTGCAGCAGAAGCTGCGCGGCCCGTTGGAGGACCAGCTGACCTCGGCTCTCCAGGCGGCCACCGACCGGATTCGCGCCAGCTACGCCGGCGAGCCGGTCGAGCAGGTGTGCCAGCGGCTGTTGGACGAGACCCGCTCCGGTTTGCACCCGGACATCGCGGCCGGCTTCAATCCGGACATGGACGAGTTCTGCCGCGTGGCGATCTCGATCGTCCGCGGCGGCTCGGACGAGCCGGACGCCCGCCACGCCGGCGACGGCCGGCACCGGGCCTAGGCACAGCGATCCGGGGGGCCGGGTCAGGACCGGGTCCGCAACTACCCGGCCCTGACCCCGGCCGTCCGGCGGGGGAGCGGACAACTCCGGCATTTCACACCACGCGCGCGGGGCGTGGCACGACGCCACACGGCTCGGTGGGGAGGCCCGGGCTGCCCTGCACTCAGCTCCACGGTGCCCACCTGTCGGACGCCGATGCGCCCCCGGCACACCCCGAAAGGCCGCGAGCGCCGGCCCAGGCTAGGCCGATCGCGCCGGGCCGGACAAGCGTTGCCGGGCCTGCGACGACGTGACTGATCTTAAGGGCGAGAAGCGGCAGGTGCGCGTAACGCGGCCATGATCGGGGACGCTGTTCGGGTTCGACGGTCAGAAGTGCTTGAGCAGGTCCTGGAAGGCGGCCAGCCGCAGCACGCCGTTGTCGGTCGGGTCCAACTCGTCGTCCTCCAACACCCAGGTGTTCTCGTTCGGGATGAACACCGCGTGGAGACCGGCCGCCCGCGCCGGCAGGATGTCCGACTTCGGGGAGTTACCGATCATCCACGCCCGGGCCGGCTCGAATCCGTGCTCGCGGACCAGCCAGCGGTACGTGTCGACGTTCTTCTCGGCGACGATGTGCGCGGCCCCGAAGTGGTGCAGCAGGCCGCAGGCGTCCAGCTTGCGCTGCTGCTCCTCCCGGTCGCCCTTGGTCAGCAGCAGCAGTTCGTGCCGCTGCGCCAACTCGTCGAGCGCCTCGGCCACACCGGGCATCAGCTCCACCCGGTGCTCCACCAGCGCCCGAGCCAGCCGGTCGATCTCCTGGCGCTCGGCGTCGGTGGCCGGCCGTTCACGCAGCCGCTCCAGGCACTCGCCGAGGCTGCGCAGGAACACCTTGCTGCCGTACCCGTGCGCCACCGCGTTGGCCCGCTCGATGTCGTCCAGGATGGCCCGGATCTCCGTCCGGTCCATCGTGGGATGGTCGATCCAGGCCAGGAAGTCGTGGATCACCCGCTCGAAGACGACGTTGTTCTCCCACAACGTGTCGTCCGCGTCGAAAATCAGCACCTGCGCCCGTCGGCGGGCCTCCTGGTCCGCGGTCATGCCGGCCCCTCTCGCGATCATGCTCGTGCGGACGCGACTCTAGGGCATCCCGCCCCGGGCCCCTACCGGGTTCCCGTCCGCCGGGCAGGGCCACCACAGTAGCCGCTCCGTGATCATCGCTTCCCGCTCCTCCTGCGCCTCAGGGCGTAGGCGACCACCCCGGGTGAGCATGACGACGCCGTGCAGCAGGCTCCAACCCACCTCGGCGAGCGTGTCCGGGTCACGGCCCTGGGCCAGTGGGAGCAGGGCCGCCCGCAGCGCGGCGAAGACGGCTCGCGGCGCCGCGGGCACCCCGGCCGCGCCGAGGGCGAGGTCCGGGGTCAGCGCGAGCATCGCGTCGTAGAGACTGTCGGGTAACTGGGTGGGGGCGGAACGTCACGCCGAGACACGTCGATGGAAGGTCCTCGACAAATAGAT
>NZ_JBNCKT010000246.1:0-2522 GCF_049841675.1 Micromonospora sp. DT4 | reverse complement strand
TCGACCCACCGTATGAGCGCATAACCACAGGTCAGACCGATTCGGCCGCCCATCTACTCACGCTGAACAGCTACCTCGTGGCCTGCGCATCTGGTGCATCTATAGGATTTCAATAGCCTGTCCTCGAGTTCCCATCCTGATACTGATTGCTGGGAGCCGCGCGGCTAGGGTGCAGGTTCCGCAGGGCTGCCATCTTGTCTTACTTGATGCCGATACGGGTGATCGCATGGTGGCGAAGGTTGTGGTAGAAAAGGTTCTCTGCTACGTGGTGCGGGAGGGGCGGTTGCTCGTCTTCCGTCACACCGACTACAGCTACGAGCAGGTGGGCATCGAGGTACCGGGCGGCACCGTTCGTGCCGGTGAGGCGCGGGAGGACGCCGCGCTGCGCGAGGCCGGAGAGGAGACCGGGCTGACGGGCTTTCGCGTTGTCCGCAAGCTGGGGGAGGTCGAGTACGACATCACACCGCTCCGGTTGGAGATCCAGTACCGTCACGTCTTTCAGTTGAAACTCGTAGGGCATGCGCCTGAGCGGTGGGCGAGCCAGGAAGACCACGACGGTATCGGGAAGCCCACCCGCTTCGAGTGCTTCTGGATACCGCTGAACGCTGCACACATCCTGCAAGCTGGCCAGGGTGCTCTCGTGGCCAAACTATATTCGTGATCGGCCGTCCGTCGCGAAGTTGGCAATGTGCGGCCATGTCCGGCCCGAAGTGCGCCAACGGCATTGCCTGCTTATCGCCTCTGCCATCACACCCAATATCCCGCCACGCGTTGTTAGATGACCGCCAGAGCCCGGGGTGCGGTCGTATGCCGGTCGGAATGTTTCTACACCCCTGAAGCAAGATGCGGCGGTGGCTCGACTGGCAACTCCGGTAGCTGGTGTTCACCTCGGAGCAGCGCCCCGAGCCGCGGGCACTGGACCAGCATCGCGCTCAGATCCCGCTCCTCTGCGACGGCCGCGATGAGGCGGAGCGCATCGGTGGCCAGACCGAGTGCGCCGAGTCCCACGACCGCGCCGGCCTCCCCTGCCAGAACCGGGTCCATCAGCGGTGTCCACTCCGGCAGCAGGACCCAGGACGCGTACAGGTGATCGTCGAGCCAGGCGACGGGCCGAGCCGCGAGGAACTCTCTCCGGTCGGTGGGAACCTCGACGAACACCGGCGTCGAGTAGACCGGATCAACCTGGGCGGCGGCCAGCAGAAGCGGGTCCTGCACCAGGGTGGCGTCCACGAGCTGCGCGAACGACGGCGTCCAAACAACCATGTGGCCATTCGTGGTGCCATCGGCATGGACGACCGGCGCTCGTTTCCACACGCCGACCTCGGACACATCGGTAAACGTGTCGGTCACCCGGTACAGCGAGGCGCACGCGGCAACCGCCTCGGCCTCGAAGCCAAGGTGCCGCAGCGCCCCACTGACCTGATGACTCGTCGGAACACAGGTACCCACCGGCATGCCGCTCTGCGCCTGGTGCAGAACGGCTAGGACCGCGAGCAGCGGCACCAGCTCCACCGGCGCGTCGACGAGCCGTCCGAACATCGGGCTGTACTCAAACAGCGGCATCAGCGCCGTCTCATCCGGGCGGTGAGGGCGCCGGCTGCCGGGCACGCGGGTGGGCGGGATCATCCGGCGGATCGGCTCCCGCCGCTGCTGACGACCACTGCGCTTGCGATTACCCACCGAGCCTCCCGAGGCGAACATCCGCACGGCCGTCCCGTCGATGCTGACATGTCGACAGCCGGACAGGACAGCGACAGACCCCACCAACGAGCTGGAATCTGGACCGAAAAGCCATTCTCGCGGCTGCTCGCATCGCGGCGGCTGTCTGCGGTGCCGACCGCCTCGCGGTGTCTGGTGGCCTCGCGAGGAGCCCGGTAGGTTCAGGTGTCGAGCACTTCCGCTTTCATCGATTGGGGATGCCGGCCACGTGTCGCAGATCGAGAAGATCACCGGTGAGCTCCGCGCGTTGATGGCCGGGGTCGAACGCGCGCAGAGGTTGGCCGCCGCCGCTGACAGTCAGGCGCAGGAGGTGGCGTTGCGGGCCGCGGGCGCGGGCTTCGTGGCCGTGGCGGCGGGTGTGGCGCGGGTGCGTAACGCGATCACGGGCATCCGGGGCGGCCTGGGAAGTCTTGCCGGTGCGATCGGTGAGGCGACGAAGGCCACCGCGGCGGTGCCGAACGAGGCCACTCCGCAGGAGACGATCGCCGGGCTGGCGCCGGTGCTGAGCGCCGTGGACGCCGCTCGTGACGCGGCGACCGGGGCCATCACCGGAGTCGGTGAGGCGCAGCAACTCGTCGCCATGGTTCTGCAGGGCGGGCAGCCCGGGCCGCTGCTGCAGGCCCTGGACGGCATCAAGCAGGTCCTGGTGCTTGTCGTTGCGCGCACCGGCGGGGCACGGCAGGCCGTCGAAGCGGCGATCGCGCAGGCCCGGCAGTTGGGGTCGTCGGTCGGGTAGCCCCGGCGCATTGCTGCGCCGGGGCCCCCTCAGAACCGTGCGTGCGACTTTCACCGCACACGGCTCA
>NZ_JBNCKT010000245.1:0-2538 GCF_049841675.1 Micromonospora sp. DT4 | reverse complement strand
GGTCGGGTAGCCCCGGCGCATTGCTGCGCCGGGGCCCCCTCAGAACCGTGCGTGCGACTTTCACCGCACACGGCTCAAGCAAGCCCCGAGGGCGTTGGGCTGGGCGGGGTTGCTGGGCCGCTGCCGGGGACGGGTTGCCGTCGTAGGCAGTCGGCGTGGATGAGACGGCGTTGTTCTTCGACCGGTGTGCCGTGTCCGGAGTTGACGATGATGTTTCCCGTGGTCATCGCCTTCCGGATGGTGCGCAGCCATTGTTCCCATTCGGTGGGGCTGTTCGGCTGCTGTCCGGCGTGCAGCAGGTAGTCCCCGCACCGGGGGCAGCGTCCGTGCTGGCGACGGAGTAGCCAGCGGTCGAGCCCGGTCAGCAGGGCGGGTCCCTTCGCTCGTCGGGTGGCCCAGTATCGGGTGAGAGCGGGGTCGTCTGGTGACGACCCGCCCTTGACGATCTGGTGCCGGTCGATTTTCGTCCAGGAGAACCTGCGGAGGTAAGCGCCGGTTTCCCGGTCGCCGAACACCCAGTTGTCCTGCCTGGCGGGGTTGAACCGGCCGAAGTACCGGGTGACGATCCAGTGCTTCGACTTGTTCTGGTGGCGGCGTTTGGCCCACTTGTAGGTGAGTTGCCACATGTAGTGTTCCAGCGTTGCGAATGTGTCGCTGGATACCGCCGTGCGGTAGTAGGCTGACCAGCCACGCACGATCGGGTTGATCGTTCGGATGACCTCCAACGCGCTGGCGCCGCGTAGTGCTCTCATCGAGCCGCGTAGCCGTTCCCGCAACCGTCTCACGGCCGTTTTGCTGGGAGTGGTCAGGGCTATATCGCCGTATCGGCGGACGGTGAATCCGAGGAAGTCGAACCCATCATTGACGTGGACGATGCGTGTCTTGTCCTCGTTGAAGGTCAGACCCCTCGGCGTCAGCCAGGCGGCCAACCGCGCCTTGACCTGTTCCGCGCGTTCGCGGCTGTCGCACAGGGCGACCAGGTCGTCGGCGTATCTGACCACTACCACGGGGCACCGCTTGTCGATCTTCACTCGCCCATCGGTGCGACCTTCGTAGTGGACCCCTGCGGCCTGTTCCATCCCGTGCAGGGCAATGTTGAGCAACAGCGGACTGATCACCCCGCCTTGAGGTGTTCCCTCATCGGTCGGGGCGAACCGGCCTTGATCAACCACACCGGCTCGCAGCCACGCGGCGATCCGCGTCCGCGCGGGGAAGGCACCCAGCGCTGCCAGGAGGTGATCGTGGTTGATGCGGTCGAACGCCGCCGCCAGGTCCGCGTCGAGGACCCACGTGCGCTTGGGGTTCTTCCCCTTGACGACCTCGTGGATGGCCTCGATCGCGTCGTGGCAGCCGCGGCCGGGCCGGAATTCGTACGACCTCGGCTCGAACCGCGCTTCCCACTCCGGCTCCAGCGCGTTGAGAGTCCGGGCTTGGAGCACCCGGTCAACGATCACGGGTATCCCGAGTGGACGCCGCTTCCCGTTTGCCTTGGGGATGTACACCCGCTTGACCGGCAGGACGGACCAGCCGCAGGCGTGGCGGTCAACCCACCGCGCCAGATCCGCCTTGTCCCCGGCGGTCAGCGCAAGCCGACCGTCGATTCCCGCCGTCATGCGGCCAGCGTTGATCTCCGTGACCCGGCGCACGCTGACCAGCGTGTTCGCCCAGGACCGCAGCATCAACTTCTGCAAATTACGAACCTTGCGCAGATCCCCTGCCTTCGTCGCCGTGAAGATTCGCTGCCGCAGACGCCGGACGCTGTCCTCGACGGTCCGCCAATCCACGGCGTCCCAGTCGACGACCTCGCCCTCAGATCCGTTCACCACACCGCCCGAAGACGTCATGGCGTCCAACTTGTCCATCAGTTGCAGCATCGTGAGCATCGCCCCTTCACAGGCTCACCTGGTCCACGTCAGCACCCTTTCGGGTCCGGGCAGCAGCCCGTATCCGGCCGGTTGGCCAGGGACGGCTGGGTGACAGACCAGCCAAAAAAAACGCCCCGGTTCCCGGTGCCTTTCGGCCGCCGGCATTCGCTTCTTGGACCATCCTGTCCCGCCAAGGCATCGACTTCCCTTACGGTGATCTACCGGCCGCAAGGCAGCGACCGGACCCGGACGGGGTTTCCACGTTCCGCGCGGGCAAGACCCGGCTGGGGTGGGTGCCTCCTCTACCCCGAGGGCGACGGTGTCCACACGACCGGCATTTCCTCCCCGGCCGCCGCCTGCCGCTCTCCCACGGCCAGCCCTTCTCAGACGCCCGGCCACACACGCCATCCCGGACGCCACCGGTTCACGAGGCATACAGAGGTTCACATCCATTCACCCGTCCAGCCTTCCCCTCACCCGTAGTCCCCGGACAGCACGGGAACCCTTCGGCTTGAACCCCGAGCTCCGCACCCAGCCGTTACCAGCCACGCACATCGGGGCGGGGACGGACCATCGGACACTGGCCCGGAATCACACCATCGACAACAACCTCCGATCCATCACACGGTGTATCCACTTGCGCCGCGCGACCTCGTGTCGCACGGAAACTGAC
>NZ_JBNCKT010000244.1:0-2543 GCF_049841675.1 Micromonospora sp. DT4 | reverse complement strand
GCCAAACCGGCGTCGAAACAAGGTCTGACCAGCGAAGTCTCCAGCCAAGATCAACTTATCTAGGAAACTCGGGCTAGCAGAATCCCCGACATGACCGATCCTTCGACCATCACCGTCCGCCCCGGCGGCCCGGGCGACGCCAAGGCCGCGCTGCGGCTGCTCGACGTCGCCACCGCCTGGCTGGTCGAGCACGGGCGGACCGGGCAGTGGGGCACCCGGCCGCCGTCCACCGATCCCGGCCAGATCGCCCGCGCCGAGGACTGGGCCGCGAGCGGCGACCTACACCTGGCGATGCGGGACGACCAGCCGGTCGGCGCGCTGGTGGTGGGTGCCGCCACCGAGCACGTGCCCCCGGCCACCGAGCCGGAGCTGTACGTCCGGCTGCTGGTCACCGACCGGGCGCACGCCGGGCTGGGGATCGGGGCCCGGCTGCTGGAGCACGCCGCCGAGCTGGCCCGGGCACGAGGGCTGGGCCTGCTGCGGGTGGACTGCTACGGCGGCGACGACCGGGCACTCGTTCGGTTCTACGAGAGCTGCGGCTTCACCGCCACCGAGCCGTTCACCGTCGTGCGACCGGGCCGCGAACCGTGGCCCGGTCAGCTCCTCGTCCGCCGGCTCGACTGAGCGTCAGCCGATCTCCTCGTCGACGAAGCACCAGCGCCAGGCCTCGCCCGGCTGCGCCGAGCGGATCACCGGGTGACCGGTCGACGCGAAGTGCTTGCTCGCGTGCTGGTTCGGCGACGAGTCGCAGCAGCCGACCTGGCCGCAGCTCAGGCAGATACGCAGGTGCACCCAGTAGGTGTCGCCGATGGCGACGCAGTCCGCGCACTCGTCGGGGGTACCCGGCTCGGCGGTGCTGGCCTCGGCCAGGTGCTGACAGCTCACTGCTCCACCTCCTGCCGCAGCAGCGACTCTTCCAGGTCCAGGTCACGATAGGCCCGCACCAGCACCTCCTCAGGAATGCGACCGGAGTCCCGGGCAGCCCGGAACACGTCGCGTTCGGCGTCGATCATCTCTTGTCGCAGCCGACCGTACGCCTGTGACGGGGTTTCCCGCTCGTCGCCGCCGAGCCGTTCCCAGGCCATGTTGGTGCGGTCCTCCTGCACCCGACGCAGCCGGTCCACCACGGGCGCCGGCGCGCTGTCGGCCAGCTCCTCCAACCGTTCCCGTGCGGCCTTGCTGGCCTGCTGCTGCACTCCGGCCGCGGACAGGGCGTCCTGCACCGGGTCGTCCTGCGGCAGTTTCAGGCGGCGGGCGACCATCGGGAGAGTGGCGCCCTGGCCGACCAACGTGACCACGATCACCGCGAAGGCCAGCCAGATGAACAGGGCCCGCGGGTACGGCTCGTCCTCGGCCAGCGTCAGCGGCAGGGCCAGGGCGGCGGCGAGCGTCACCACGCCCCGCATCCCGGCCCAGCCGATGATGATCGGGAACTTCGGGGACGGGGCCGCGTCGCGGCGGCGGATCCGGGGGACCAGCCGGGCCAGGTAGGTGGCCGGGAAGAGCCACACGAAGCGGGTCAGGAAGACGGTGGCCAGCACCGCGACGGTGATCAGGACGAGGGAGCCGGCCGGCTCGTCGAGGTCCCGCAGCACGTCCCGCAGTTGCAGCCCGACCAGGAGGAAGACCAGCCCTTCCAGCAGGAACCGCACCAGCCGCCAGAACGCACCGGTCTGCAACCGGGACGCCGCCGACAGCAGTTGCGGCAGCTTGTGCCCGAGGGCCAGCCCGGTGACGACCACGGCGACCACACCGGAGGCGTGCACGTGCTCGGCCGTGAACACCACCGCGAACGGGATGATCAACGACAGCGCGTTGTCCAGCAGCGGGTCGCTGATCCGCCGGTGCACAAAGCCGAAGACCACCGCCCCGAGTGCGCCGATCAGGATGCCGCCGCCGGTCGCGCGCAGCACCTCGACGGCCACGTCCGTCGTACCGACCGTCGAGCCGATGGTGGCCATGGTCGCGACCCGCAGCAGCACCAGCGCGGTGGCGTCGTTGACGAGGCTCTCCCCCTCCAGGATCGTGACCACCCGGCGGGGCAGCCCGACGCGGCGGGCGACCGCGGTGGCGGCCACCGCGTCCGGCGGCGCGACCACCGCGCCGAGGGCCAGGCAGATCGCGAACGGGACCTGCGGCAGCAGCAGGTGCAGCACGACTCCCACCGCGAACGCGGTGAACAGCACCAGACCCACGGCGAGCAGCAGGATCGGCCGGATGTTGTTCTTGAACGCCGGCACCGACGTCTCCAGCGCCGCGACGTACAGCAACGGCGGCAGGATGCCGATCAGCACCAGCTCCGGCTCGAGAT
Source organism: Micromonospora sp. DT4 (assembly GCF_049841675.1). Lineage (NCBI taxonomy): Bacteria > Bacillati > Actinomycetota > Actinomycetes > Micromonosporales > Micromonosporaceae > Micromonospora > Micromonospora sp. DT4. The sequence continues at coordinate 232 of NZ_JBNCKT010000244.1, read as the reverse complement.
GAATCTGCGGGAAGCCCGGAACGAAGGACAACGCCAGTCCGAGTACGACCAGCAGGATCGGCGCGAGCAGGCCGAGCCGGCGGGCCAGCGCCGCGCCGAGGGTGGCGATCGCCAGGAAGACGACGACCGGAAACAGGCTTTCCATGGGGTACGAGCCTAGCCCGAGTTTCCTAGATAAGTTGATCTTGGCTGGAGACTTCGCTGGTCAGACCTTGTTTCGACGCCGGTTTGG
>NZ_JBNCKT010000243.1:0-2572 GCF_049841675.1 Micromonospora sp. DT4 | reverse complement strand
AGCCGACGCGCGTCCCGCACCGTAACGCCCATACACCCCAAACGATCACAAACCATTTGGGTTACGGGTCAATAAGTCGGCTGTGCAAGCTCAGGTACGGCTCGACCTCGTCCGCCTCAGTGTGGATCAGATCTTGGTTGAGAGTGTCGACCGCAACAGCAATTGAATCCGACGTGTCGCGGTAGCGATAGATCGAGTACGCCGAGCACGGCGCGCTGTGGCCCTTGATCGACGCATCGATCGGCAGTACCCGGACCGTTACGCGGGGGTGGGCGGCGCAGACATTGACGATGTGCCGGAGTTGGTCGGCGACGATGTGTGGCTCGGCAGCACAGCGTCGAACCGCAATCTCGTCGAGCACGACATCGTAGCGCGGCCCATCTGGGGCGAGGAGCAGCTGCTGTCGGCGTGCTCTCGCAGCGACGGCCGCAGCTGATTCAAACGGCTCAGTGTGACGCGCAGGTTCGCTGCGCAGCCGGGCGTCGGCGAAGGCGCTCGTCTGTAGCAACCCGGGAATCAGCGAAAGAGCGTACTCGGTGATGCTCTTCGTGCCGCTCTCCAAGTCCGCGTAGATAGCTTGCCGAGCGCCCATTCGTTGGATATCGGCCATCCACCAGCCTCGTGCCCAGCCGTCGGCTGCGCCGTCCATGATCGCCGCACGCCGATTGGTGCCGACGGTGAGGTACTCGCATATCGCGCTTAAGAGATCTACATCAGGGCCAACATGACCATTCTCCAGCGCGCTGAGCTGCTGCCGGGGATGCCCGACCGCGCGGGCGAGGAACTCGCCCGATAAGCCATGCTCATCGCGCAGACGCCGGATCTCGCGTCCGAGCCATCGCCGACGGACGAACGGACTGGGGCGACTCACCGACATCCTCCACAGATGCATTGACGCTCGGCCGCTGTTGCTGGCGGCCGGTGTCAATGTAACCCCAAGATTCGGCGGAGTGATCCGACCGCGTAGGTCGACTGATCGCGTTTGCACAGCTCAGGACCTGGTCGGACCGTAGGTCGGTACGCGAGGTCGGACCGCAAGTCGGTATTCCCAGACGCAGATCGATCCGTGATCGTTAACTCGCAACGAGTTGGCGATCGATGGCTAAGGCTCGGGCCGATGCGGCATCGACGGGGCGAGCTCACGCTGCCACGCAGTCGTACCTGACCGGCGACCACTGGGGCATCTGGGACACGGCGGTGTCCGCCAAAACCTTTCACCGCGTCGAGGCCGTGCTTTGCGGAGAGGAATAAGGATGAACGAGCAGCAAGCCCTGTCCCGCTATGGCTACCGCCAGGAGTTGAGCCGGCAACTGCGGTTTCGGGATCTGGTCGCGTACGGGTTGGTGTACATGGTGCCGATCGCGCCGATGGCGATCTTCGGCAGCGTGTACGCCGGCTCCGGCGGGATGGTGGCCCTGGCGTACGTGATCGGCGTGGTGGCGTTGGTGTTCACGGCGTTCTCGTATGCGCAGATGGTGAAGGCGTTCCCGATGTCGGGCAGCGTCTACAACTACGCCGGGCGGGGGATCAGCGCGCCGGTCGGGTTCCTCGCCGGCTGGGTGATCCTGCTCGACTACGTCCTCGTACCGGGGCTGTTGTATCTGGTGGCGTCGGTGGCGATGCATTCCACCGTGCCGGCGGTGCCGGTGTGGTTGTGGCTGCTCGGGTTCGTCGCGGTCAACACGGTCGTCAACTCGGTGGGGATCCGGATGACGGCGGTGGTGACCCGGGTGATGCTCGTCGGTGAACTGATCGTCTTGGCGATCTTCCTGGGCGTCGCCGGCTGGGCGCTCGCGACTGGGAAGGGCCGGTTCAGTTGGGAGGCGTTCTACAACGCTGACACGTTCACCTGGTCGGTGGTGGCGGGGGCGGTGTCGATCGCGGTGCTGTCGTTCCTGGGTTTCGACGGGATCAGCATGTTGGCCGAGGAGTCCAAGGGTGGCTCCCGGCAGATCGGCCGGGCGATGGCCGCTGTTCTGGTCCTGGCCGGGGTGCTGTTTGTCGCTCAGACGTGGCTGGCCGCGATGCTCGCCCCCGACCCCGCTGGTCTTCTTGCGCAGGGGGATCCGAACGGCACGGCCTTCTACGACGCCGCTGCCGTGGCGGGTGGCGGCTGGTTGGCGACCCTGTGCGCGGTCGCGACGGCGATCGCGTGGGGTTTGCCGAACTCGATGGTCGCGCAGGTCGCCACCTCGCGGCTGCTGTATGCGATGGCCCGGGATCGGCAGCTGCCGGCGTTCTTGGCGAAGGTGTCGATCCGACGCAACGTTCCGATCAACGCGACTCTGCTCACCGGGTTCGTGTCCCTCGCGCTGGGTCTGTACTTGGCGACCCGGGCGGATGCGATCACCCTGCTGTCGTCACTGATCAATTTCGGGGCGATGGTGGCGTTCCTGGTCCTGCACGTCTCCGTGGTCGTGCACCACCTCATCCGTCGGCGCAGCGGGAACTGGTGGGCGCACCTGGTCATGCCCGGGATTGGGTTCGTGATCCTCGCCTATTGACCCGTAAGGCAAATAGTTGATGGTCAGGAGGCGGCGTAGCGGACTTCGGGCTTGCGGAACAAGGATTT
>NZ_JBNCKT010000242.1:0-2747 GCF_049841675.1 Micromonospora sp. DT4 | reverse complement strand
GTGCAGCTCAACCCTCATGTCGCCGAACCCCGCATCCCCTCAAGATCAACTTATCTAGGAAACTCGGGCTAGGCCCGCTCGGCGCGGTCATACAGGGGCTTGGTGATCGCCGAGGTGAACTGCGGGCCGATGAGGTGACGGGTGCAGGTCTCGTCACCGAGCTCACACACCTTGCCGGTGTCGTCGAGGAAATCGGACCAGGTGTTGACGCCCACCACGGTTCCCAGACCGGACAGGGCATCGAATCTGGCCATGCGCGGGCCGCCACTGGAGCCACCGCCCATCACGCAGGCGACGCCCCACTGGCCCTTCGGAGTGGGCCAGTCGACGCTGCCGGGATCCTCGCTGGCCTGGCCCGTGCAGTAGGCGAGCCGTCGCCCCGTGAACTCCGGAAGACCGTCCCGGGCAGGGTCCGAGGCGGCGCGGGGGTAGCCAAACTGGAAAACGAGCTGTGCGCCGGGCAGGTCGAAGCCGACGCTCTGCGCGGCCCCGACCGCATCCTGCACTCTCCGGCCACGCTCATTACTGTTGAGCACCACAAAGGCCTGGTCGTACGAGTCGAATTTCGGGTCCTGACCGTTGTTCTGCAACCAGGTCGAATCGGCGACTCCGATGCGTGCGACGAACTTGCCGTAGGGTGCCCGACCCTCACGGTAGCCGGGTACGAACATCACATTCGTCGCCCACTGGCCGTTCTCACCGAGGAGGTCGGTGCTGTGTAGGCAGTGCCCGGCCGTCACCACGGTACTTCGATTGGCGCTGTCGACAACGGTCGCCGTGCAACTGGAGTCTTCGCCCTGGCTGGTGAAGAAGAGCCGGCCCACCGTCGATGCCACGGCGTTGGACCGGGTCCAGGGCGCGCCGTCCGGTCCACTCGTCGCAGGGTTGCCGGAGAGGGGCTCGTTCAGCGCCGCCAGCCGCTCCGAGGTCCAGTAGTCGAGGACCGCCTGTCGATCGGCGACGCTGACCGCCTGCTCATGGGTCGCCACGCTTGTTACCTTGCCGACCGTCCCTGGGACAGCCGCGGCGGCGGCCGCGCTCGGTATCGATATCGCGGTTCCGGTGACAAGCATCGCCGATGTCAGCATGATCGAGGCGCGTCGACCCTCGCCCCACCAGCGGCCTTGTGGTGTCGTCATGCGCGGCAACCTACCGAGCGGGTGTCAGGAACCTGTCAGAGAGCGTTGAGGATGTTCTAGCGTTCGTCATCGATCCGCGGAGTTGCACGAATCGCTAGCCATGTGGCCCGTTTCGGTGACCTCGCCAAGCCCCGTCCCTGCCTCGGTTCCGACGGCGGCGAACCGCGGATCGGGGGCCGGAGCCCGCTTCTGCGTCGGCGCGCGCACCGGCCAGTCGCAGTGGCAGACGCGGGAGCTGGACCGCACGCTCGAGCGAGCGGAAGCGTTGATCATCCCCGTTCTGCTCGCCGGCGCGGGTTACTCCACCGCTCCGGACTTCGTTCGGCACCGCCAGGGGGTAGACATGCGCGAGGGTGTCTCCGAGGAGGGCATAGCGCAGCTGATCCAGGCGATCGAGTCTCGGCGGCGGCGTCCTTCGTGACCGACATGCCACCCGAAGATCCTCCTGCGCGGCGCGGTGGCCGACCTGGAGCGCTGCACCGGCTTCCGGTTCACACCGGGGACCGCGCCGCCGCTCTGGACGATCGCGCAGGTCCTTGTCGACCAGGCCTTCGACAACATTCGACTGTACGGACTCAGCCGGTGATCTCCCGTGGGTCACGCTCGGCCACCACGTTCGACAGAGTGACCCGAACCGGTGAATCCGCGATCGTCGGGAACCGCCACTGCGTCATCTCCGGACGGCCCGCCGGTAGCACCGGCGCGAGGAGCTCGAAGAGGCGGTTCGCCTGCTCCGGGCCGTACTCGTCCCAGGTCTTCGTCGCCAGTAGCCACCAGCCGCCAGCGGCGAGCGGCTCCACCTCGACGAACGCGCCAGACGCGCGCAGGCGATCAGCACCGCCGACACGCTCGGCCATCTCATCGCTGAGCACGGTCAGCCAACCGTAGTTGCGCAGCACCTCGCCTGGACGCTTGCGGTAGTCATTCGACGAACGACTGAGCGCCGCCTCCAGCGGCGTATCCGTCAGCGAACCTCGCACGGCGACGGCGACCGCCACCGGGGCAGCCAAGTCCGCCACATCGCGGACAGTATCGAGGAGCGCCCGCTCGCCGACAGGATCATTGACCACCGCATCGTCGACGGTGCTGACGAGATCAACGTAGCCCTCGTCCCTGACCGCACTCACGTCGAAACGCGGTCGGTTCAACCGTCCCTGCTCGTCCCTGGTCCGCGCCTCGAAGGAAGCCGCGTCCGGAATATCACCGAGGCGACGCAGCAGTTCGTCCCACGACCCCCGCGAATAGGTCTCGGTCCACTCGCGGGGCTCCCGATACAGGTCATCGAACACGGCGGTGCCCAGCAAGTTGTGCACCGCACCGGGAGGCGACACAGGCGGATCGAGATCCGCCTTCGGCATCGCGCGCACGGCGGCACCGAACACGCCGTGCAGCCGGGGCGGGCACAGCTCGAACCACCGCCGCATCGCCCTGACCGCACGCTCACGATCCGGACTCACCGGCACCGTCACCATCACCGTGCAATCCTCATGCCGCCTACCAGCCATGCCCACTCCCCTCTCTCCCGCCGCCTGTGAGAGACTGTCGGGTAACTGGACGGCTACGCAGTGAGAAGTCGTTCGGCGTTGATGCGTCGGGCGGCTTCGCGCT
>NZ_JBNCKT010000241.1:0-2777 GCF_049841675.1 Micromonospora sp. DT4 | reverse complement strand
GCCGGCGGGCGGGCGGGGGTGAACCAGCCGGTGAAGCGGCGCGGCGGGGCGGGCACGGGGGCGCGTCCCCGTACGACGCCGACCGGGCGCGGCGACGGCGGTGGGGGCGCCGGGGCGAGGGTGGCAGGGGCGCGGCGGGCGTGTTGTTCGGCGCGGCGGGCGGTGTGCAGCGCCCAGCAGGGGCCCTGCTGCCCGCGGCACTGCAGGTTCGTGCAGGCGCCGTCGGGTCCGGGTTGGTGGGCGGCGGCGACGTCGACCGCGAGGGCCCACAGGAGCCTGTCGGTGACGTCGTCCGGTGCGGCGGTGCGGTCGCTGGGACGCCGGTTGCGGCCCTTGGGCTGTGCGGGGTGTGCCATGGCGGGTGGCCCTTCGGTCGGCGGATCGCGGGCATGCGCGGTCGCCGCCCGACTCGCGTCGGGGCCCTTGGGAGTGCTGATGTCCGGACGACGGACGACGACCAGCGCTGATCGACGCTCATCTCTTGGTGAAGGTCAAGTCGTGTCGGGCGGGCAGGACGTTGCCCGCCCGGCACGGCAGCGTGGGGTCGCTGCTCAGGTGGTCTGCTCGGGATCGAGGCGTACGCGGGTGGGGTCGACGGTGGTGAGCAGGTGGCGGGAGACGCCGCGCCAGTAGCGGCCGTTGTTGCCGCCGAGCGGCACGAGGGAGACGCGGCCGGTCCCGGTGTCGCGCAGCACCACGTACAGCTCGCCCGGAGGCTGCTTCCAGCCCGCGCCGGCGACGGTGACGAGGGTGCCCGGATGCAGCGGCGCTTCGTGGATCATGGTCCACTCGCCGCCGGTGCTAGCGCTGGTGGTGCTACCGCTGGTGGTGGTGTCCGCTGCGGGGGCGGGCCGCAGGTAGGTGGGGTTGACCTTCACCGGTCGGCCGCCGTCGACGGGTTCGACGACGACGTTGACCGGCAGCAGCCGGGTGACGCGGTAGGTGACGCCCCGGGTGCTGGCGCGGGCCACCGCCGGGTCGATGGTCACTCGGTCACCGATGGCGTACGTGTGGGGGCTGCTCATGGCGGATGCGCTCCTTAACGGGTCTCGGCGACCGTCGCCGAGAACGGGGAAAGCAGGGCTGGGCGGAGGGAAGCGGGGCATGCTGAGGACCTCGCGCACGTCGGCGGGCGCGAGGTCCTCTTGGTGTGTCCGTGAGCGGTCAGCGGCGGCGCAACTCCCGTAGGCGGGTGCCCGGCGGCGGTCCGGTGTGGCCGGTGGTGGCGGTGGCTCCGTGGACCCCGGCTCCGGTTTGTTTGGCCTGGTACATGGCGATGTCGGCCTGGCGTAGCAGGGTGCGCGGGCTGACGCCGAGGGCGGCGCTGGTGTGCCCGACGCTGGCGTGCACGGCCACGGCGTGCTCGCCGAGGTCGACGGGGTGGCGGCCGACCGCCCGCCAGGCGGCGCGGGCGGCGGCGGCGATGTCGTCGGGGCCGCCGTCGACCAGCAGGGCGAACTCGTCGCCGGACAGCCGCGCGGCGAGCCGTACCGGCCCGCGCAGGGTTGCCAGCCGTCGGCCGACCTCGGTGAGGACGTCGTTGCCGGCTTCGTGGCCGAGGGTGTCGTTGACGGCTTTGAAGCCGTCGAGGTCGAGCAGGACGAGCCCGAACGGGGCATCTGTGCGGGTGGCGCGGGTGAGGGCGGCGAGCAGTGCTCGCCGGTTGGGCAGGCCGGTGGTGTCGTCGTGGTCGGCGGCGTGGCGGGCGCGGGTCAGTGCCTGCTGTTGGCGCCACAGCAGCGCTGCGGCGAGGGCGAGACCGGCGAGGATTCCACCGGTGGCGGTGACGATCGAGGTCAGGATGGGAGACACTTCGAGAGCTCCTTGTGCAGTAAGGAGCACCGGGGGCGGGCGTGGTTCCGGGAAGTTCGACGCCCGCCTCCGGGCTACCGGCTGGCGGGGTCGTTCAGGCGGTGGTGTCGGCGAGAGCGAACGTCGCGGGCTTCTCGGCGGCCAGCACTGCCCGCCCGGTCGCGACGAGTTTCACGGCGGCGTTGTGGACCGCGCCCGCGCTGGCCTTCTTCGCGCCGGTTCCCTCGTTGGCCCGGTCGACGAGCTTGCACAGTTCGCTGACCTTGTACTGCTGGCCGGGGTTGGCCTCGAGGATGTCGAGGATCGCGCCGCGCAGGGTGCCCGACGCTCGCCGGGTACGGGCCTGTGCCGCCTCGCCCGCCGCCTCCGTGGCCGGCGGTGCGGCGGGTACTTCCGTGGCGGGGTCGCCCGTGGTGCTGTCGATGGCCCCGCCAGCACGGGGACAGTCCGGTGTGGCCGGTCCGGCGTCCGCTTCGTTCGCTGCGGGCGTCGTTCCGGTGGCCGGGTCGGTGTCGTCGGTCGCGACCCGTGCCTCGGGTTCGGCAGTCGAGCGGTCGTCATCGTCGCCGTCGTGGGTTTCGGTGTCCTCGGCTTCAGCGGCCTCGTCGGGTGCCGCCTCGACACCACCAGGAGCCGGCGATGTCGACTCCTGAATGGCGTCCGGCTGCCTATCGGCGGGAACCTCGGCGGCTGGCCGCTGGCCGTGGTCCTGCCCGGCGGTCTCTTCGCTGTCCTGCGTGTCGTCGCCGCGCGGCCCGTGTTCTGCGGCGGTGTCGGTGTCGCGGGTGGCGGGCTCCGGTGCGGGCTGGCCGTGACCGCCGCACTGTTCGGCGTGAGAGCGGCCGGTGTCGGTCAGCCGCCACAGGCTGCGTCCGGTGTCGCTTCGGGTGGGCTCGGCCAGTCCCGCGGTTTCCAGGGTGCGCAGTTTCGGGGTGGTGGTGGAGTAGCCGAGGCCGGCTTCGGTG
>NZ_JBNCKT010000240.1:0-2806 GCF_049841675.1 Micromonospora sp. DT4 | reverse complement strand
TGCCCGAGCGACCTTTGCCTCCCGCTGACATCGGTGAGCAGGGCCCGAACATCGCGGCGGTCATCGACTCTATCGACGCTGCGCGCAGCGCCGCGGGCGTGCACACCCTGAGCGCCGACGACCCCTTCGGCATGGAGATGAACACCCTGAACAACCCCTTCAGCACGGGGGTGGGTGCCTGGGATGACTCCTTCAGCACGGGGGTGGGCGCCTGGGACGCCCCCTTCGGCGTGGGGATGGACACCTCGAACGCCCCCTTCGGCGCGGGGGTGAACACGTGGGACGGCCTCTTCGGCGAGATGTATGACGCTCAGATCGGCGGGTCGTTCAACGACACCGCGATGGACCTGTTCACACAGGACACCCACGCGCCCTTCGACCAGGCGATGCTCGACCTCACATCGCAGGACTTCGCATCCGGGCAGTGGACGGCGCCACTGACCGGCACCGCTGTCGGGGCCCACGACCACCTGCCCGCCGCCGCAAACGGCGATGACCCTTACGGCATCGGGGCATGGGACGACCCCTTCCAGACATTACTCAGACCCCACCCGCCCGGGCCCACCGCGAGTACCAGCGCCGTACCCGCGAGCACCACCGGCGAACACCAGCACGACTCCCACGCCCAGGACGATTCCGACGTCGAGGACAGCGACATCGGCGACCTCTTCGGCGACGAGGGAGACAACACTCCCCCCGGCAGCCAATCGACACCTTTGATCACCTCTGGTGGGCCCCTGCCGCGGCTGACGCTACCCACCGCCGGGCCCAGCACCCGCCCGACCCGAGCCCCGCGCGTCAACAACAAGGCACCTCACCAGGACACAGCGGCCCCGTCCACCAGCGGACCAACCCGAACATCACGCCAAAAACAACGCCAGAAGCCGTACACCAAAAAAGGTAGCAAGCAACAGCACTGCACCGTGGACGAGCGTGCCGCCGCCATCACCACATGGGTGCAGAAAGACCCCACCAACCGTCAGAACACAATCCCCCCTTATGAAGATTCTGTGGATGTCGGAGGAAAGGAATATCCCGTCGGACAGATTTTCCATAACCTGACACAACGTAAGGCGAATTCCGTCGATGGCAAGCTTGCCCGAGCCCTGGAGGGCGCCGGATTCACGGTCGAATACGACGACGATCGCAAACATATGCATATCGTCAGGTTTCAGAGAATGAGCGACGAGAACGCGAGAGACTTCTTCGCCGTCTATGACGCCTGGCTCAGCGAGGAAGGCAATATCGGGCAGATGCCGAAACAAACGCTGGAGCGACCCAATCCGAATAATCCAGGCAAGCAGTTCAATCTCGGCAAGTTTATGGCCAGTCTCAAGCAGAGCGGGCATGTCGACCCGACCGGTGCGATGGCCGAGATGCTGGAGAAAAAAGGCGGCCTCGAGGTCATCCGCTTGGATGAGGACGACACATCGAGATTTGATGGTTTGAGGGTGCCCGGGGAGCCGCCACCGAAGCCCCGGCCGCTAACGCCCAAGCAGAAAGCGAAGAATCAGGAGCGGATCGCGGGGATTCTGCTTTGGGTGGGGACAGATCGCAAGAACTCGGGCAAAATTCCCGCCGTAGCAGAAGAGGTGGAGGGTGACGGGAAGGTTCACCTCGTCGGGAAAGTATTCAAGGATTTGCGGAATAGGGGACTTCCGTTTCATCAGGGACTCTTCGATGTTCTGAAAGATAACGGTTTCCGGCCGAAGGTCATCGACAACAAGATTCTAATCCCCCGAGACAAGAGCATGCTTGCCACTGTTGCCGAGAAGGCGGAGAGGGATAAGGAGATGTTCGCCGCTTATGACCTCTGGTGCAAAGGCGACTCCACAAGGGCGGGAAAGATTCCTACACTCGACACCCCGGTCACGCTCCCGGAAACAGGGGCCGTCCTTGAACTCGGCGGGCGGATGCGTACTCTCATCAGCCACGGGCTTGTGGATCCGGAGGGGATGATCGCTCAGGCTCTGAGCGACCGTGGGCTGCAGGCGGAGTCTCGGGACGGCAAGACCTTTCTTGTGCGCCCGAAGGAGGCGGCCGGTGGGGGGTTGCGGTCGGTGTCCGCCGCGACGCGGAAGGCCGCCAATCCGGCTGTTCGTGTGCGCCCAGAGGAGGCGGCCGGTGAGGGGTCGCGGTCGGTGTCCGCCGCGACGCAGAAGGTCGCCAGTCTGGCTGTGGGTCGTCATTCCTTGTGGGGGGAGGGCGGGTCAGGCTCTGGTGTGGCGGTGGTGAGTGAGTCGGTCATCTTGCCGCCGGGTGTCGCAGCGGAAGCGGAAGCGGAAGCGGGCGGGTCGGGCGTGTACTGGGTGGGTCCCGAGCCGCAGGGGCCGGCCGCGGCGCAGACGGAAAGTCTGCTGGCGCGCATGTGCAAGACGGTGCGCGGGGCCGCGGTGGCCGCTCCGGTCATCATGCTGCGCCCGGCCCTTGACGAGCAGGGGCGCGGGGATGATCTGCGGGACCTGCGGCGTCTGGTGCAGCAGTTCGCGTTGAAGCAGCAACAGCCCCTGGTCATCGCCATCGACAGCGCCTCAGCGGCGCCGCTCAAGCAGATGTCACAGGCCTACGGCGTCACCATCCTGCACCGCGTCCCGGGCAACGCCACCGGCACCCCTGCCACGGCGACCATCGCGAAACTGGACAACATCTGGCTAATCACCAACGGCCCCACCACCACCCCCAAAGATAAAAGCTTCACCAAACCGCTGGTCAAGAACGCGGCCGCCACTCCCGCCCACACCCGCCCGCGTCCGGTGACACCCGCGCTCGCCAAACTCCTACTCACCCCCGACCGGGCAACCAAACT
>NZ_JBNCKT010000239.1:0-2810 GCF_049841675.1 Micromonospora sp. DT4 | reverse complement strand
CTGGAGGAATCCCGGGCCGAAGGACGCCAACGCGCCCGCCGCCGCGGCGACCGCCGCTGGCTGCGCCACGTCGTGACGACCCTCCTCGACCCCGACGACGCGGCCGTCGACGACGCGTGGCACGCCGGGCAACTCGCCGCCCTGCTCCTTGCCCGCGTCGACGCCCGCATCGTCACCAGCAAAGACGTCCGCCCCGTCCGCGCCGCCGTCACCGGCGTCCTCGGACGCAAACGCCTGCGGCAACTGCGCGACATCTGGCGCGAGGCCCACACCTGCGACGACACCGACGCCGACACCATGATCACCCTGGCCCGCCGGTGGTGCCAAGTCCTCGGCATCGACCCCGACCAGCAGTACGACACCCCCGTACCGGACGCCGGGCAATTCGCCGGCCGCCTCGCCGCGGCCCTCGTCGACTACCTCGCCGTCGCCACCGACGTCACCCCGGCCGAGTACGCCGCGGCGCTGCTGGCCCACCGGCACAGCCCACCGTCGGAGTGGGACCGCCGGGACCCGACCGAGCAGGAACACCACGCGGCCCGCGACCTCGCCCACCGGCTGCGGCAAGCCCGCACCCAACACCCCGAACCCGGCCGGCGGCCCTCCGCGATCCCACCCGGCCGGCTACGAACCCGCCACGCCATCACCGCCGAAGCACAAATCGCCGCCGGGCAACTCCCGACCGCCGCCCCATGGCAGCAACGCGCCCAGCTGCCACCGGAGAAACCCCGTCTGCACCTGGCCGTCCTGGTCGACCTGTCCGGCTCGATGGACCGCTACACCGAGGCGATGTCCTCCGCCGCGTGGATCTTCGCCAACGCGGCACGCCGCGCCGACGCGACGACCACCACCATCGGATTCGGCGACCGCACCACCGTCCTGGTACCCCCACGCACCCGCCCCACCCAGGTGCTGACCATGCGCACCGGCCTCGCCACCGCCACCTTCCCGGAAGCGGTCAAGGTCGCCGACCAACTCCTCGACCTACGCCACGGCCGCACCCTACGGATGCTCGCCGTCGTCTCCGACGGCTACCTCGACGACATCCCCGCCGGGCAACAACTCGTCACCACCCTGCACCAGGCCGGCTGCGCCGTGCTGTGGCTGCACCCCGCCGACCCGCTCGCCGACAGCGAACTGACCGGCCCCGACCAGATGTGGAGGCACACCTTCACGCACACCACCACCCTCACTGTCGCCGATCCCGTCGAGGCCGTCGCGGCGATCGCCGACGCCGCCGTCGCCGCGCTCACCCAGGCCTAAGCCCAGCCGAGCCGTCCGGCGACCGACCAGTCCCACCCCCGCGCCGCGGCGCGGCAACGGCCGTGGCCGGGCAGCGCCGCGCGCGGCCACCCCAACGACGTACCCAAGCCCCGCAGAGGCGGGCTGCCGCCGGCAACCCGCCACGTCTCGCGGGGCCGGCAGCAGACGGCCCTTGCCTCCGGTCGGCGACTTGACCATCCCGCGCCATCGAAGCGTCCATGCATCGCGTCCCCCATGACCCGGTGGGCCAGGTCCGGACGCGATACGACGCCGCCCATCACAAGGAGCCCATGCCATGCGTTTCGACACCGACAACGACCACCCCTTCGACACCGACAACCGCGCCTGGCGACGTCTCGCCGACGTCACCAGCGAACACTTCGACGTGATCACCTGGACCCGCGACCCGGACGGACGGCCGGTCCTGCTCACCCTGGGCGACCTGCGGACCGGGGACATGATCACCCTCGCAGTCCTGGACTCCCTGGAGATCCGCGACCCGTACGCGCTGCTCGCCCTTCACACCGGCGGCGAACTCGCCGCACACGGCCCCACCAGCGGCGCGGAAACAGCCCGCTCCCTCGCCCCCGTGCTCGCGCTCGACAGCGCCACACTCGCCGTGACCAAACCCGTGCCGCTGCACGACCCCGCAACAACAGCCCTACCCGCCACCTGCTGGGTCGAGCTGCCCACCACCCTCGCCGCGGCCCTACGGCCCGCCCTCGACGACGCCCGCACCGCCGTCCTCGTGCTGCTCGACCGCACCCAAGGCTGGCTCGCCGCCGTCGGCCCGTTCCCCACCCACGCCGCCGCCGACACGTGGCAACCCGACGGCGGACCCGGCCGCGCCGCCGACCGGCTCATCGTGCCGCTGCACCCGGTCACCCTCCAGGGGGCCCAGCCGTGACCAGCACCCGACCCCTGGCACACCCAGAGCTTCCGCCGATCGTGGCCCTCGACGTCGACGGCGTCCTCAACCCCGCCAACCCGGCCCACGCCGCAGCGCTTGGCTACCAGCCACACCGCTACGACGGGCCCGGCCCCGACGGGCAGCACGTCACCGGCACCGTCTGGCTCCACCCCGACCACGGGCCATGGCTGCGGGAACTGGCCGAACACGCCCAACCGGTGTGGTGCACCAGCTGGAACCACCTCGCCGCCCAATGGATCGCCCCACGACTCGACCTGCCGACCACCTGGCCGCACATCCCCGTCCACGCGGGCGGTGTCCGCTTCGGCCACCAGAGCAAACTCTCCGTCCTCTACCCCTGGGCCATGCGGCGGGCACTCGCCGTCCTCGACGACGAGTTCGGCGGCAAGGACCCCACCACCGCCGACCAGCGCATCCGCGACGGCGTACCCACCCTGCTCCACCCCGTCGACCCGTACGACGGGCTGCGCCGTGCCGACATCGACACGGTGCTGACCTGGCTGCGCCGGCTCTGACCAGGCCACACCGGCGCCGCCCGAGCGCCGAGGCCTTCCGCTCACTCGGATTCGTGGGGCCCGCATCGACGGATGCGGGCCCCACGCCGGTACGCCAAGGA
>NZ_JBNCKT010000238.1:0-2840 GCF_049841675.1 Micromonospora sp. DT4 | reverse complement strand
TGAACGCCATCCGCATCCCACACCGAGTCGGACGCCCGCGTACCCGACCCGCCCGGATCCTGGCCGACAAGGCCTACCCCAACACCACATCCGCCGATCCAGACAACCGCGTCAGAATAGAATCCGCTGTGGCGTTTCTTGACGCTTGTCCGCCAGGGTTATAAGGTCCAGCTTGACATTTCGGCGGGGAAGGGGTGTTCGGGTGCGGGTGGGTTACGTCAGAGTCAGCACGGTCGAGCAGAACACGGTGCGCCAGCTCGACGGCGTCAACCTCGACCGGGTGTTCACCGACACCGCGTCAGGCAAGGACACCGCCCGGCCGAAGCTCGACGAGCTGATCGCGTTCGTCCGCGACGGCGACACCGTCCTCGTGCATTCCATGGACCGCCTCGCCCGCAATCTCGACGACCTGCGCCGCCTGGTCCGGACGCTGACCGGCAAGGGCGTGCGGGTGGAGTTCGTCAAGGAGAGCCTTACCTTCACCGGGGAGGACTCGCCGATGGCCACCCTGCTGCTGAGCGTGATGGGCGCGTTCGCGGAGTTCGAGCGGGCGCTGATCCTGGAACGCCAGCGGGAGGGGATCGCGGCGGCCAAGCAGCGCGGCGCCTACACCGGCCGCAAGCCGGCGCTGACCGCCGAGCAGGCTGACCAGCTACGCCAGCGCGCCGCGGCCGGGGAACGCAAATCCGCCCTGGCCGCCGAGTACGGCATCAGCCGCGAAACCGTGTACGCCTACCTACGACCGGCGACCGTGACGGGAGCAGCCACCGCATGAGCAGCCTGGAAGAACTCGAACGACGCATCACCGCGATCGAGGACCGCCTCGGCGTGGAATCCGGCTTGCGGGCCAGCGGTGACCGCGACCTCGCCGATATGGCCCAGACGCTGCGCGCCCAGCAGCACACCATCCAGGCTCTGGCCATCACCCAGTCGCAGCACAACGAGAAACTCGACCGGCACGAGGACTCGCTGACCGCGGCGCACGGCAAGCTCGACCGGATCATCACCATGCTCGACCGGCTCCTCGACAGCGGCCAGTAGTGTCCGACCCCTGCCGATGTTGATCACGCACGGTAGAGCCAGTGTGTTCGTTCTGTCGTACCCGGGTGCAAGGATCGACGCTTCGCCGCCGGGGGGTGTGACCGTGATCGACCCGAAACCGTCCGCCGCGCCGTCGTGGACGTGCGACGACGACGCCATAGTGCTGGCCCGCTTGGGAGATGTGACGGTCGCCGTCTGCTCCCCGGTGGCGTTGGTGCGCGAGACCGTCGCCGAGTTCTACCCGAGCGCTGCGGCAGGAGCCGTGCCGCAGTGGACGGTGACCGCGCTCGGCGAGCCGGTGCCGACCGGGATGCGCCGCACGTCGTTCGGGGTCGGGGTGCAGGTCGACGCTGCGACGCGCGAGGTGATGTTGTGGTCGGCGTCGGCGTTCGACCTGGCGGTCACCGCCCGCAAGGTCGTGCGGGAGGTATTCCTGGCCGCCTGTGAGCAGGCCGGGTACACGATGGTCCACGCCTCGGCGGTTTACACCGACGAGCAGGTGGTGGTGTTCGCCGCGGACAAGCGCGGCGGCAAGACGACCCTGGCGTTGCGGGCGGTGCTCGATCGCGGGTGGCGGTGGCTGTCCAACGACCACCTGATCCTGCTGCCCGACGGGCACGGCGGGCTGACCGCGACGTCGCTGCCGACGCCGATCCCGGTTAAGGCCGGCACGCTGGTCGACCTGTGGGACAGGCTGCCGGCGCCGTGGGATGCCAACGGGTTCGACATCCAGGCGTGGCGGCAGGTGCCGGTCTCTCGCCGGCATGCCGCCGATGACGCCGCCTACTTCACGTTCGCCCGGTTCGGCCAGCCGAACCCGGTCCTGGTGCCGCTCGCCTCCCTGCGGATCAGTGTCGTGTTCCCCCGGTACGCGGGCTCGGACGAAACGGTGGCCGCACCGACGGTGCTCGACGTGCCCGCCGCGGCGGCTGAGTTGGCCGGGCACGTGCGGACGGACTGGCTCGCCAACGACCGGCTGCACCAGCGGCACCTGCCGTTCGAGCACCGCGACCCGGGCGTGTTCGCCGCCGATGGTGCCCGGCTCACCCGGCGTCTCGCCGAGCTGGGTGACGGAGGATGCCGCTACGTCCACCGCGGTAATCCGGGCCCGCTGCTGGACGCCCTCGCCAAGGCCAGCCGGTGAGCGCCCGGCCGACGGTGAGCACCGTGATCACCACGTTCGACCGGCCGGACGGTCTGCGTCGGGCCCTGGCCAGCGTGGCAGCCCAGCCGGGCGCCGGGCACGAGGTGGTGGTGGTCAACGACGCGGGCCCGGACGTCACCGGCCTGGTAGCCGAGACCGCCGCGCTGCTACCGGTGCGGCTGATCACCCTGCCGGCCAACCGTGGTCTGGCCGCGGCCCGTAAGGCCGGGATCGCCGCGGCCCGCGGCGAGTTCGTGGCGTTCTGCGACGACGATGACGTGTGGCTGCCCAGCCATCTGCCGACCGCGTTGGCCGGTCTCGGCGCCGGTGACGTCGACGTCGTGTAACACCACCTGCCTGGTCGCGCACGCGCTCGCCGTCCCCGGCCGGCCGGTGCCGGCCGAGCATCGGTTCGCGATGCCGTTCGATGCTGACGTGCTAGGTGACTGGTGTTAAACGCGGGATCTGGCCATATCGGAGGGTCGCCGCGACCCCCGTCGGACGCTGTACGGCGGCCAGCGACCAGTACAGCCGTGCTTTTGCCAACACGGAACGTGATTCTCCCGTTTAACACCAGTCACCTAGGGCCTGTCTTGTGGATCATGGTTGGTGGGGTAGGAACATCACGGGTGTCCGGAGTGTTACCCGAGCGCTA
>NZ_JBNCKT010000237.1:0-3072 GCF_049841675.1 Micromonospora sp. DT4 | reverse complement strand
CGCGAAGCCGCCCGACGCATCAACGCCGAACGACTTCTCACTGCGTAGCCGTCCAGTTACCCGACAGTCTCTAAGACTGGTGGGGTCATCGGCAGCCCCACCCCGGTATATGTCGGCGGCGAGGGTCTCGTCGGCGAGGGCGATGAGATCGCCGAAGGCCGCGTCGCCTGGGCCCAGCGCAAGCACGTTCGACGTGTCGACACTGACGCTATGGTCACGCAGCGCCTCGCCGCTAGTCGCAACGAGCGCCTGCGGGCGCCCCCCCAAGCCTTGCGGCAGGGGGCTGTCGGAGGACAGCAGCAGGATGCCCTCGCCGGCGGCGGTGCGCTGCACTCGCAGCAGACGGGCCTGGTCGAGCCGGTTGAGGTATGACTCGACGATCGCCGGGTTGATCCGGTCCAGCAGATCCCGTTGTAGCAGTGTGAGTGCGGCCATCGCGTCGACCTGACTGGCGAGCGCGGCCTCTTGGGCTCGGGCGGCGCGCGCGGCCCGCTTGAGATCGGCGGTGTGTACCTTGCGCACAGCGGCGTCGGCGGCTGCCTTCTTGTCCTCATCATCGCCATAGAGATCCGTGAGCCACTGCTCGTACCGCATCCCGGTCATCTCCGCGACGGTCGACAGGCTGTCGAAGATCTGCCCGCCGAGCTCACTGGCGGCGGACACAAACCGCTCCAGCAGCGTATGCAGCACATCACCCTCACGGGTGTCTGTGGCGATGAGGTTGTATAGGAGAACGTCACGTAGTTGCCCGACCCGGTGGATACGGCCCATGCGCTGTTCCAGGCGCACCAGCGACCACGGCATGTCGTAGTTCACCAGCACGTGCGCGGCTTGCAGGTCGATGCCCTCGTTCCCGGCGTCGGTGGTGACGATGACCTGGAACTCCCGACGCATGAACGCGGCCCGCACGGCATCACGTTCGGCCGGTGCCTGCCGTCCTGAGTACATGCGGGCGGTGTAGCCAGCAGCGTTAAGTCGCTGCACGATCCACGCGGCGGAATCTGCGTATTCGGTGAACACAACCGCTTGCTCGCCGCTGCCCGCGATGATCCCGTTTGCCGTAAGGCACAGGCGTGTCAGGTCACGCCATTTCGACGGCCCGTAGCTGCTGTCCGCCAGGATGGCATCCAGCTGCTGGAGCAGGTCCTTGATCGCCGCGCGCTCAGCCCGGCTGGCCTGTGACGTGGCATGGACGACCTTGGCCTCGTCCTTGGCCTCGTCGTCGGCCTCAAAGGTCCGCTCGACGTCCAGGACCGCCTCGGCCTCGGTCTTCGCGCCCATATGCGCAGAGCGGCGGCGTAGCGTCTCCCGGAGCGCGAACAATGTCGAGGCGGCTCGCTTGCCGTACACCATACGGGCCAGGGTTCGAGCCGTGGGAGGGAAGAACTGGTCGACCATGTCCAGCGCCTGCCGGTAGATCGAGTACTCCTTGGATCCCAGCGGTACCCGGAAGTTGCTTGCCGTGCGCCCCTTGAACAATCGGGTCACCCCGTCGTAGTCGACGAGGTCTTCTTTCATCCTTCGCAGGAAGTGCACTGGTCCGGGGCGTAATGGCTGTAAGCCCTCGTCGTTCTTGTCTCCGGGATCGGGATAGATGTCGGGGTCTACCAGGTGCAACAGGTGGCGGAACAGCCACTCGGACCCGCGGTGCGGAGTCGCGGTCATCAACAGCGCACGTGGGGCGTTCTTCGCCAGCATGCGCCCGACCTGGTGAAACGAGGTGGCCGTCGGAGTTAGGCGGTGGGCCTCGTCGAACACGACGATGTCCCAGCCTGCCTTGTCCGGGCGGATAGCATCCTGCACGGCGCCGTTCGTGGCCGCCAGTTCAAGCGACACGACCCACAGGTCGTGCCCCGTGTCGAGCGCATGCTCACGTACCGTGTCCGCCGTGATTCGGCGCAGGCCCCCGCCGAAGAACCGATCGAAGTCCTCCTGCCACTTGCTGGCCAGGTTTGCCGGCACGACGATCAACGCCCTGCGGATCAACCCGAGTCGCTGCATCTCTCGCAGATAAAGACCGGCCATGATCGTCTTGCCGGTCCCGGGCTCATCAGCCAGCAGGAACCGCAGGAACGGTTGCGGGAGCATCGCTCCGTACACGGCGTTCGCCTGATGAGCGTAGGGGCGCAGCGGGCTCGATGCGAGCAGCGTCGTCTTGGCGTTGGTAGCGGCTGCGGCCATCCATCGGGTCCACATACCGGCCAAGACGCGCGCCGAAGGGGCGCGGCCATCCTCGACCAGACAGGTGACCTCTTCGGCTTGTTCGCCGGTGAGGGACACCTTATGGAGTGAGCCGGCGTCATCCGTGACGTAGAGCGTCCAAGCTCCGCCCGCACCGCGTTGCGCGAGATCTACGGTCACCCACGAGGGCAGGTTGCGACCGGGTATGTGAATCCTCTGCCCGGGCTCGAATCCTGCCGCATCGACCACGAGTCCTCCTTTGACCACGGGATTCTCGCACGAAGGGGCCAGAGCCCTGGGGACGCGGAGAACGCGGCGACGGAGGTCTGACCCGTCCGGCTGCCAGCATCCCAGCCAGCTGGTGGCAGAGCCCGGTCTGCCCGAGCCTTCAAGTTACTCGCGGTGTACATGCGCTCCAAGTCAGGAAGGCCAAGATCCAGGTCAGGGCGGTGGTGTGAGACCTCGACGATCGTCAAGGGCTGTCCTAGGCAAAGACGGCTGGCAAGCTATGCGCATGCCGACACGCGACGTGATCCTCTGGGCACTCGACGAGGTCATGACCGACGAGGATCAGCGGCGTGACTCGGCCCGGGTCACGGACGTGTTCTACCGGCACAGCCGACCGAAACCCGGTGCGCTTATGCTCGGCATCGGTGCCGCCGACGGCGACACTGGCGATGTCGACGCTGTGATGCTCATCGGTGTTGCCCGTCGCTCGCAGCAGGTCGCGACCGGCAAGGACCGTACTTCGGTCACGCCAGTGTTCCGTCTTCCCAAGCCGGTGCCGGTCAAGCGCCTGCAGGCAGCGCTACCGTCAGAGACTGTCGGGTAACTGGCTGGGGGCGGAACGTCACGCCGAGACACGTCGATGGAAGGTCCTCGACAAATAGA
>NZ_JBNCKT010000236.1:0-3098 GCF_049841675.1 Micromonospora sp. DT4 | reverse complement strand
GCGCCTGCTACCTCTACCTCGACGACCAGCCAGCCTAATCAACACCCCTCCACGAATTAACGCGGAGCAGCACTAGATCCGGCGATTGCGCAGCGCCCACCGGGTCAGCGCCGGGGTGACCAGACCCGCCATGGCGAACAGCCCGGCGACGGCCAGCCAGCCGGACGCCCCGCCGTCGATGATGAGCAGAGTCAGCAGGGCCGGGGCGACCGCCCGGGCCAGCCCGGCGAGCATCCCGTCCGCCCCCTGGTACGCGCCGAGGTCGCCCGATGGGGCGAGGTCGTAGGCAAGTCCGGCCCCCGCGGCGGCGTGCCACAGGTCTCCGGCGGTGTACACGGCAGTGGCGAGCAGGAGGAGTACGACCGCCGCCGTGGTCGGCAGGGTGACCGTGGTGGCGTAGAACAGCATCGCGGTGGCCAACACCAGGCCGGCGCGGCGCATCGTCGCCGCCGCTGGGACGGCGGTGTCCGCGCCCCGGCTCAGCCGCACCGCCAGCACAACGGTCAGCAGCGTGTTGGTCAGCAGCGCCGCCGACACGACGGGCGGCGGCGCTCCGATCACGGTCACCACCCACAGCGGCACCACAAGCGTGAGGACGGTCTGGTGCAGGGCGAGGAGCGCCGACGCGCCACTCACCACGAGGAACCGGCCGTCGCGCAACGGCCCTGGGCGGCGCGGGGCAGCGCCCGTCGAGGCGCGCGGCGTGGGCGGATAAACCGGCAGCCGCAGCAGCAGCGCCGCCGACACGAGATAGGTGACGGCGTTGCCGACCACCAACAGCTGGTACGCCCGGTGCGCGTCGGCGGCCAACGCCAACCCGGCCACTCCGGCTCCGACCGCGATGCCCAGGTTCGCCACGGCGCGCAGCGTGGCGAAGGCGTGTACCCGCCGCTGCGGACCAGCGACGGCCGCGACCAGCGCTGCGCGGACCGCGAGGTTGCCCGAGGCCAACAGCAGTTCGAGCACCGCGACGACCAGGAAGACCGCGAACGAGTCGACCAGCAGGTACGTCGCCGCTACCACCGCCTGGAGGACCTGCAGGGCGGCTCGCAGCGTACGCGGGTCGCGCCGATCGGCCAGCGCGCCGAGCGGCACGCTGGCGGTCAGCCCGACCAGGCCGGCGACGCTGAGCCCGGCGCCTACCTGGACGGCGGACAGCCCCACGTCCCGGGTGAGATAGAGAGCCGCACCGGTCAGCCACAGGCCCGCGCCGATCGAGTTCGCCAGGGTGGCGAGGGCGAGAGTGCGCAGTCGCCCCACCGGTGGCAACGGCGAGACGCCCCGCATCACTGCGAGACGAACGCGGCGGAGGCGAGGTCGACTGCCCGGCAACCGCCGGTGGCCCGCTCGAACGTGTCGCCGTTGACCGTCATGGTCGCGACGTTATGCAGGCTGGGCGGAGTCGGCGGTCCCGACCGACGCGAGGCTGGTCACACCACCGACCCTGAGGGTCCTGGCTCATCGCGGCCGGCGGGCTGGAACACCGTCACGTTCGCCGGTGGTAGTGGTTGCGGCGGGGGAGCTGGTCGGGATCGAGCCAGGCCGGTGGAACGAATGCGGGGTGGCCGTCGCCGCCCGCGCGGACCGTCCACTCGCCGCGGTGGACGTGGCGGTGGTGGTGGCCGCAGAGGAGAACGGAGTTGGCCAGGCTGGTGTCGCCGCCGTCGGCCCAGTGGCGGATGTGGTGGGCGTCGCACCAGCGGGGTGGTCGGTCGCAGCCGGGGAAGGCGCAGCCTCGGTCGCGTAGCACCAGGGCGCGGCGCAGGGGACCGGTGACGAGTCGGCGCTGGCGGCCGACGTCGAGTGTCTGGCCGGCGCTGCCGAGCACGGCGGGCAGGATGGCGGCGTCGCAGGCGAGGCGACGTACCGTTTCCGGGGTGAGCTGTGGCCCGGTGTCGAGAGTGCCGGCATCGAGCCGCCGGGCCAGCATGTCGAAGCTGGTGGTCACGACGATCTGGGCGGGCTCACCGCCGTGGTCGGGCAGTTCGCCGGTGCGGAGGGCGAGTCGGCACAGGTCGGCGAGCGCGTCGTGCCGGCGTTGCCCGGGGCAGCGCGGGTCGTCCGGACCGGACGGCGCGGTCAGCGGGTCGAGCGCGGCGCGCAGCAGACCGGCAGCCTCGGCGTCCAGGTGCCCGGAGAGCCGCAGCCGGCCGTCGCGTAGCTCGGAGAGCGTGACATGACGGTCGCGGTCGGCCCGGCGCGCCTCGGCCTCCAGGGCTGCCCTGGCGGCGGCTTCGGCAAGCTCCGGGGCGACATGGTCGAGGACCCGGGTGCCCAGCTTGCGCAGCAGCCTCGGCTCGAACTGCCCGGCCCACTCGATGAGGACGCCGACCGCCTTGTCGGCCGTCTCGGCGTCAGCGGCCCTGTGCACCGTCTGGACGGTCTCGCCGATGACCCGCGCCTGCTCGGCAGTGATGTTTCCGTCGGCCAGCGCGGCGCGCACCCCCGGCGCTCCGGCATCGAGCGCCCCGGCGAGATCGACCAGCCGGCGAGCGGCGGAACCGTCGAGCCGCAGCCGGTCCCGCAACCACACCGCCGTCGACGACGCGCCCTGCGCTCGCGCCGTGCCCCGGCC
The DNA here is from genome assembly GCF_049841675.1 of Micromonospora sp. DT4. Taxonomy (NCBI): domain Bacteria; kingdom Bacillati; phylum Actinomycetota; class Actinomycetes; order Micromonosporales; family Micromonosporaceae; genus Micromonospora; species Micromonospora sp. DT4. The sequence goes on along the minus strand of NZ_JBNCKT010000236.1, from coordinate 523 downwards.
GTCCACCTCACGCACCAGCCCCAGTTGCACGGCCGTCAGGCGTTGCGCGAGCCGGTGCGCGGCGTCGAGGGCCGCGACGAGGTCGTCCTCGGGAAGAGCCCAGGCCGGCGCGTCGAGGCAGTCGGCCACCGCCGCCTCCGCCTGCGCCAACCCCTCCAACATGCATCGATGTTAGAACACACGTACGACAATTTCCGGGGTCGACCGAGAGGGCGGCGAAGCCCTTCGTGGTGCCGGACGAGCGGCGTGACGCTCTGCCAGGTGCTGGCCGGATCAACGGTCCGCAGCGATGAGATGCACCGCGCCCTGCTGGCGGCGACGAACGCGACAGCTCCACTCCGGACACGTCGGCGGGCAGCGGATCCCAGATGCGGCCCTCCACCAGTGCGAGCACGCGTACCTCCGCGGCGGCCGGACGGACGAGGCGGTCCTCGCGCCAGCGGCGTACCACCTAGACGATCTATTCCAAGGGGTGCGGGGCAGCGAACAAGAGCGAGGGTGTCCATGATCGACGTTGCTGAGC
>NZ_JBNCKT010000235.1:0-3133 GCF_049841675.1 Micromonospora sp. DT4 | reverse complement strand
AAGCCGCCGCGCATCACGTACCGCAACACCCATACACGGACAACGATCACGGCACCTTTGGGTTACTGGTCAATACCCGCCGCAGGGCGCCCGGCACCTCGCCGCCGCCCGCTCCGAGGCCGGTCGCCGCCGCCCCGACCTGACCGGCGCGCTGGACGCGATCACCCGCCGGCTGCGCGACCCCGACGACGAGCTGGCGAAGCGCTTCCCGCAGCTCACCGGCGCGGTGATGGCCAAGGGCGTGGAGGACACCGCGTTCTACCGGTGGAGCCGGTTCGTGGCGCTCAACGAGGTGGGCGGCAGCCCCGCCCACTTCGGGGTGCCGCCGGCGGAGTTCCACCGCTTCGCCGCCGCCCAGCAGGTCCGCTGGCCCGCCAGCATGACCACCCTCTCCACCCACGACACGAAGCGCGGCGAGGACGTCCGCGCCCGCCTCGCCGTGCTCAGCGAGCTGCCGGGCCGCTGGGCCGAGCAGGTCACGACCTGGATGGAGTACGCGCCGCTGCCCGACCCGGCGTTCGCCCACCTGCTCTGGCAGACGGCCGTCGGGGCGTGGCCGATCGAGCGGGAGCGGCTGCACGCGTACGCCGAGAAGGCCGCCCGGGAGGCCGCGGCCTCGACCAGTTGGGTGGACCCCGACCCGGGCTTCGAGCAGGCCATGCACGCGGTCATCGACATGATGTACGACGACCCGGCGCTGCACGACGAGCTGGCCGAACTCGCCGCCGCGATCACCCCGGCCGGCTGGTGCAACTCCCTCGGGCAGAAGCTGATTCAGCTCACCATGCCCGGCGTGCCGGACACCTACCAGGGCACCGAGCTGTGGGACAACTCCCTGGTCGATCCGGACAATCGCCGGCCGGTCGACTTCGACGTACGCCGAGAGATGCTGGCGCGGCTCGACGACGGCTGGCGTCCCCCGGTCGACACCGACGGAGCGGCGAAGCTGCTCGTCGTGTCGCGGACGTTGCGGCTGCGGCGGGCGCACCCGGAGCTGTTCAGCGGCTACCGGCCGGTGCCGGCGCGCGGCCCGGTGGGCCGGCACGTGGTGGCCTTCGACCGGGGTGGCGCGATAGCGGTGGCGACCCGCCTGCCGCTGGGCCTGGCACGCGCCGGCGGCTGGTGTGACACAACCCTGTCGCTTCCCGTTAACGAAGTGAAGGACCTGTTCACCGGTCGGGTCTACAGTGGCGGGGACGTCCCGTTGGACAATCTCCTCGCGGACTATCCCGTTGCTCTGCTGGCTCCTCCCACCGCTGCCGAGGAGGCCTCGTCATGACCGAATTCTCCGTCTGGGCACCGGACGCGAGCCGGGTGCGGCTGCGCCTGGCCGGCGACACCGACCACGAGATGCGCGCCGCCGCCGCCGACGGCTGGTGGCTGGTCGACGTGCCCGACGCCGGCCTCGACTACTCCTTTCTGCTGAACGACGACGAAACTCCACTGCCTGACCCCCGCTCACCGTGGCAGCCTGCGGGGGTGCACGGGCCGAGCCGCCGCTACGACCATCTTGCGTTCCAGTGGACTGATTCCTCCTGGACGGGTCGGCAACTGCCCGGCAGCGTCCTCTACGAGCTGCACATCGGCACCTTCACCCCGGAGGGCACCTTCGACGCGGCCATCGACCGCCTTGACCACCTGGTGAACCTCGGTGTCGACCTGGTCGAACTGCTCCCGATCAACGCCTTCAACGGCGAACACAACTGGGGGTACGACGGCGTCTGCTGGTATGCCCCGCACGAGCCCTACGGCGGTCCGGACGGCCTGAAACGGTTCGTCGACGCCGCCCACGCTCGCGGGTTGGGGGTGATCCTCGACGTCGTCTACAACCATTTCGGGCCCTCCGGGGCCTACGCGCCACGGTTCGGCCCCTACCTCGCCGAGCAGAGCAACAGTTGGGGCCGCTCGATCAACCTGGACGGCCCGCACTCCGACGAGGTACGCCGCTACATCATCGACAGCGTGCTCATGTGGCTGCGCGACTACCACGTCGACGGGCTGCGCCTGGATGCCGTGCACGCGCTGCCGGACACCCGTGCTGTCCCTCTGCTTGAGGAATTGGCCGTCGAGGTCGAGTCGCTGTCGACTCATCTGGGCCGGCCGCTCTCGCTCATCGCCGAATCGGACCTCAACGACCCCCGGCTCATCACCCCCCGCGAGGCGGGCGGGTTCGGTCTGCACGCCCAGTGGAACGACGACGCCCACCACGCGCTGCACACGCTGCTGACGGGGGAGCGGCAGGGCTACTACGGCGACTTCGGCTCCCTGGAGACCCTGTCGGACGTCCTGACCGGCGGGTTCTTCCACGCGGGCACCTGGTCCAGCTTCCGCAACCGCCACCACGGGCGGCCCCTCGATTCCCGCGTCCCTGGTCATCGGTTGGTCGCCTACTTGCAGAACCACGACCAGATCGGGAACCGGGCCACCGGGGATCGGATCTCGGCCTCCCTGTCGTCCGCCCTCGTACGGGTCGGCGCCATGATCCTGCTGACCGCGCCGTTCACGCCGATGCTGTTCATGGGGGAGGAGTGGGCGGCCTCCACGCCGTGGCAGTTCTTCACCTCGCACCCGGAGCCGGAGTTGGCGACCGCCGTGCGGACCGGTCGGCGGCGCGAGTTCGCCTCACATGGGTGGCCCGAAGGGGACGTGCCCGACCCGCAGGACCCGGAGACGTTCGTACGGTCCCGGTTGGACTGGGCCGAGCTGGACAAGCCCGAGCATGCTTCGATGTTGGCGTTCTACCAGCGGTTGATCGCGCTGCGGCGGTCGGTGGCGGACCTGTCTGATCCTCGGATGCACGCGGTGTCGGTGCAGCACGGGGACCAGTTCCTGCTGATGCGGCGGGGGGACACTCTCGTCGTGGCGAACTTTGCTGGGCGGGGGCAGGGGGTGTCGCTGCCGGGGGTGGCTCGGCGGGTGCTGCTGGCGACCGGCGAGGGTGTCACCGTGATGCGGGACCGGATCGAGTTGCCTGCGGAGACAGCGGCGATCGTGGCGCTGTAGTGAGTTAGCAAACTGGGTCAAAGCAGCTTCAGGTACGTATTTAGCTCGAGTCGGTGGTGAGGTCCGGTGGGAGCCAGGGGCCGGTGGTGAACAGGGCGGTGAGGACGTCGAGGAGGTCTTCGCCGTGTTT
>NZ_JBNCKT010000234.1:0-3137 GCF_049841675.1 Micromonospora sp. DT4 | reverse complement strand
CTGGCACACCAACCAGCCAGTCCTACGGTCCCTGACCGCATACGACCACTGACCCCCTTGGAATAGATCGTCTAGGTTGGACGAGCGCCACCTCTGACTCCACGGGAGGACCCCCATGCTCAAGCATTCGATCCGCTGGCTGGCAGGGCTGGGCGCCGCAGGCGCGTTGGTCGCGGCCTCCGCAAACCCCGCCGTCGCTGCGGCAACGATCGAGCCGTACTTCCAGGACTCCACCCTGGCCGCCGGCTCGACGAAGACCACCCGACTGTTCCTGTACGCCGACGAGCCGGCGACCCTCCGCGACGTCTCCGTGCGGTACGACTATCGCTCCCTGGCCGACAAGATCACCATCGCTCCCGCCGATCAGCAGGAGTGCGCCACACCCGAGCCGGGCGTTCTCGTGTGCGCGGAGCCCTTCGACGTCGCCCTCAGCGAGTTGCCGCCGCTCGGCAGCGGGATCTACCGCGGCGTGACCAAGCGGGTGGACATGACCGCCACCAAGGACGCGCAGCTCGGCGACTCTGGCGATGTCGTAGTCAGCTTCGAGGCCGGCGGGCGGCAGGGCAGCTACACCTCCCGGGTCCGCGTCGGTGAGGGGGTCGACCTGGCCGGCGGACCGTTCACCACCTTCTCCTCGAGGCCGGGCGGGAAGGTGACGGTGCCGCTGGCCGTGGCCAACGTCGGCGACAGGACCGTCACGGGATTCGTCGCGGTCTTCGAGCTCCCCTACTCGATCCGGACCAAGGATCGGTTCAGCAACTGCCTCTACTCCGACGACCACCTGGTCTCCTGCCAGTTCGACCAGGAGATCCCGGTGGGCGACGGGCTCGCCACCACGTTGAACCTCGAACTCGCCAAGGACACCTACGCCCCGAGCAACCTCTCCGGCTATGCCCAGTTCATGACCATTGCCGACTTCGAGGACCTGACGCGGGTGCGCGAAGCCGTTGGCGCCCGAGAGGGCGCGCGTGGCAGCGGCCCGAAGCTGACCCTGACCGCGGCACCCAGCAGGATGCGGCAGGCCGACCAGACCGACGTCGGCCCGGGCTACGACTACACCGGTTGGATCATCAAGACAACCGGCACCAACGGCACCGACCTCGCCGCGATCGGCGCCACGCTCAATGGCAGGGCCGGCACCGTCGTGACGGCGACCGTCGGTTTCCGGAACAACGGCCCGGCGACGCTCGACAACACGAACGCCGACTTCGAGGCCGCCACCCACACCGTCGTCGAGCTGCCGCCGGGCACCACGGCCGTCGAGGTCCCCGACGGCTGCCAACTGCGGCCGGGCACCCGGACGTACCAGTGCGCCTCGGCGATGCTTTTGGTCGCCGGTCAGACGTACACCGTGGAGTTCCGGCTGCGCATCGACAGGGTCATCCGCAACGCCAAGGGCGCGGTGCGGGTCAACGCACCCTGCGAATGCCCCGCCGGCGGGAGCTTCGAGGACGACATCAAGCCGGCCAACGACCGGGCCGTGATCCTGGTCAACGCAGGCCAGGGCGGCAGCGGCAGCGGCGACGGTGACGGTGACGGTGACGGTGACGGTGACGAGGGTGGAGGCAGCGGTGGCGGTGGTTCACTGCCCATCACCGGCACCCCCACCAGCCTGATCGCCGGCATCGGTGGCCTGCTGCTCGCCGCCGGCCTGGGCGGCTGCCTGCTCGCCCGACGCCGCAGCACCCGCTTCGTCGCCTGATCGGTACCCCGCCGTCCTGTCTGTCCCTGGGCGGCGGGGCACCCGCCGACAGTTCAGCGACCGTCGTCGACCAGCTTCGGGTGGCGGGCCGTCCAGTCGCCGAGCCGGTCCTCTTGCAGCGCGGTCAGGAACTCCGGCGCGAGCTTCGGGTCGGTACGCAGGTAGCGGTCCTTCCCGGTCGGCCAGGCGACCGGCAGGCCGATCCCGACCGGCTCGACCGTCCGCAGCGTGGGGACGAGCCGCAGCACGTCCAGCAGGGCGGCCCGGTCGGGTGACACCACGAGGTCCGGGCCGACGGTGGTCAGCAGCCTGGCGAGGCGTACCGGATCGGTGAGTACGCCCTGGTCGGTGGCCTGGCGGGCCAGGCCGGCAGCGAAGAGCCGGGCGTTGCGGTCCCGGTCCTGGCTGCCCTCGGGCAGGCCGTAGCGCTGGCGGAGCAGGTCGACCGACGCGGCGCCATCGAGACGTTGGCAGCCGGCCGGGAAGACCCGCGACGTGTGGACGGAACGCACCAGGTCGGTCAGGCAGAGCGGCACGCCGCCCACGGCATCGGTCAGCGCGCTCACGGCGCGGTACGTCAGCACGACCCCGCCGTCCACCCGCACCCCGGTCAGCTCGGCCACCGTGCGCCGAGTCAACTCGTACCCCGTGGTCATCTCCGGCCGGGACGACCCGACGCCGAACGGGAATGCGACGTTCAGCTTGTCGGTGCCGTGGCCCGGGATCGGCACCTCCAGGTCGCGGGGCAGCGACACCAGGTAGGGGCGACTGCGGTCGGCCGGGATGTGCACCAACAGCACCGCGTCGGCCCGCGTCGCCGCCGGCCCGTCGCCATCGATGCCGAGCAGCAGGATGTTCAGTGCGCCCGCCGGTACCGGCCGAGCGGACGAGGGTGGCGCGCTGCCGGCGCGGTAGCCGGGACAGCCAGGTCCAGATCTGGTCCCGGTCCACGGCGGACTGGGCGTGGTCGGCCGACGCTGGCACGGACTCGTCCGGTTCCCCGCGCAGCAGCACCCGGCGCATCCACGAGCCGCGCTTCCAGTCGACGTACTGGTTGGTGAGCATCCGCCGCACGTAGCGCCCGGGCGAGTCGGCGCGCGCGACCCGCCGCCAGTTCAGTTGGACCCGGACCATCGTCTCCTGCACCAGATCCTGCGCCTGGTGTGGATCACCGGTGAGCATCACCGCGTACCGCAGCAGCGGGGCAAGTCGCGTATCCGCGAACTCCTCGTACGTCACTGCACCTCCCGGGGTCCTGCCTCAGATGACGGAAGCGGGCGTGCGGAACGTTGCGGCGCTGATCAGCCTTTCGGTTCGTCCTGACCACCAAGCGGTGATCAGGGTCGGCGGTGAACCTTAGGGGCCGTCCGTGAATTACATGGTTGTAGTTCCACTGTGACCCGGTGACCCGGTGAGTCGTTGGTTCGGGTGTGAT
>NZ_JBNCKT010000233.1:0-3202 GCF_049841675.1 Micromonospora sp. DT4 | reverse complement strand
AGCCAAACAAGCCCACTACGCCCGCCGCCTCACCCTCGAACTCCAGCCATGATCACGAAGTACGGCTGCCGTACTAGGAGGTGGTGGAAGGCGGCATCGATGGTTTCGCCGTGGCCGACGACGAGGACGCGCTCACCTACATGCCGGGTCGTGATCTCGCCGATGGCGACGCTGGCCCGATGCAGGTAGTCCCGCCAGGTTTCGCCGCCGGCTGCGAGCGGACGGTCTTGATCGAGGGCAGGGATGTCCCCGTACTCAGCGACGACGTCGGTCCACGGCCGGCCGTCGGCGGTGCCGTAGTTCTGCTCGGCGAGGTCTGCGACGGTCTCGGCGTCCAAGCTGAGGTACGCGCCGATGATCGCGGCGCTTTCCTGGGCTCGGCGCAGCGGCGTGGTGTAGACGGCGTGAATCGGGCGCTCGTGGTGCTCTTGACCGAGTCGTTGGGCTAGTCGTTCGATCTGGCGTCGGCCTCGGTCGGTCAGTCCGCGACACCCATGCGGGCCTCCGACGATCTGTTCGCGGTTGCAGTGGGCCTCGCCGTGGCGGGCGATGATCAGTTCAGCGGGAAGTGTCATGGTCGCTGGTCCCGTTCTCAACGTCTGATGAGGGTGTCGTAGAACCGAAGGCACTGGGCAGCGTGGTGGACGGCGCTAAAGCGGCGGGCGTGGCATCGGGCAGCGCTGGCCAGGGCCTTACGGTATTGAACATCGTGGATAAAACGATCAACCGTGTCGGCTAACGACTGGGGATTCGCGGGCTCCATGACCACTCCCGCGCCGCCGATCAGTTCGGCCATGTTGGCAACGTCCGTTGCGAGGACGGGCACACCGTGGGCGAGGTAGTCCGCGATGGCACCGCTGCCCTGAAACGTCGGCTGGGCGCGGTACGGAAAGATCCCGAAATCCGTCGCCGTGACGAGCGCCAACCGAGCAGCGGCATCGAGGTACGTCGGTACGACACGCAGCTGTGTTGATCCGTGCGTGGTGCCCTTGACCTCGGCGGCGAGATCCAGTCCTGCCTGTGATGCCTCGTCCCAGAACGGGCCCGCGACGATCATGCGGCCGGGTTCCTTCGTCCGCTTACATGCAGCGATCAGGTTCTCGGTGTCTTTCCAGGGGGCTGCGTAGCCGTAGAGGCTGCCAAGCGGTCGGGGGTCCGAGGGTTCCAGGGCTGCGGCAAGATCCTTCGGGTATCTCGGCGAGGTGCCCGAGGGGATGGTGGTTGGCAGCCAGGAGACAAGGTGTGGTGCGTTGGGCCCGGCGAGGGTCTCGAGGCGCTCGGCTGCGTAGGCGCCGAAGCACACGAAGGCGTCCATTCCGGCGACTCCCCTGTTCACCGCCTCGCGTAGGTCCGGCTCGGGGATGTGGTCGGTGAACAGGGTCCAGTTGAGGCTGTGTAGGTGGTAGACGGCCGGAGGTCGGCGGGCCGGCCACAGTTGGGGTAGCAGCTGTTCGACGTCGAGGTTTCCGAAGTGAATAGAGAGCAGGTCATACGCGTTCACGTCGACGTCGGCGAGCATGCCCTCGGCCTCCTGGCGGACGCGCTCGACGGTCCAGAATCGGTCCTGCTCCTTGTCATAGGGCACGCCCGACGAGCCGAGGCGGTCGACCTGCACGCCGAGGAATCGCAGCGCGGCGGTGAAGACGTTGAGGTAGGGCGGGATACTTCCGCCTGTGTGGTGTGGGCCGATCAGCAGGATTCGCACGGTTCACCTGCCGACGAGCGCTCGGTAGAGCCGAAGGCTTTCGGCCGCGTTGGCTGCCCAGTCGAAGTGGTCGGGAAGGCGGCCGGCCGGACGTTCGGCCCGGGTCAGGATGTCCGCGAGGTGATCGAGGTCGCGGTACGTGTAACCGCCACTGGCGGCGAGCAGCTCGGGCGCGGTGCCGAGGTGCTCTGGCAGCAGGACCGGGGTGCCACAGGCGAGCGCCTCGGCGGAGGCGAGGCCGAAACCTTCCCAGCGCGACGTGGACAGCAGCCAGTCCGCCGCGCGGTAGAGGCCCGGAAGGTCGGTGTCGTCCAGATCTTGGAGGATGGTGAGTTCGCTGCTGACTGATGTGACCGGCGCGAACGTTGGTGAGTGGCCGAGCAGCACGGAAATGGAGGCGATGTCCCGAAGCCGGGTCGCGGCGGTCTCGAGCACGTCCCAGCCCTTCATAGGCGTGATCTTTCCGACCCATACGAGCCGGAGGCGTCCCGCCGGATCGGGCGACCATGGCGAGACTGTTTCCCCGGCTGCGAGGAGGTCGGGTATCGGTTTGCGGCCTGCGACGTGGCCGTCGGCCCCGAGGTCGATGTGGAAGCCGCTGGCGGGCGTGGTTGGCCCCCCAGGATGGAACCGTTCGCGGTCGACTCCGTTGGCCACCGCGAGTGGCAGAGGAATGCCGTACTCCGTCGCGAGATCCTGGGCCGCGTACTGGCTGACGGCGATGACCTGGTCGGCGGCCTGGACGAGTTGGTGTTCGTCGCGAGCGAGGTCGCCCGCGTGGAGGCGGGCGGCGCTGAACTCGCCGCGCACGAGGACGGGGGCTCGGTCTTCGCGAGGTTTGGCGAGATACCGCAGGGTCTCCGCCTCCCAGGTGGAACAGTCGATGACGTCGGGCCTGACCGCGTCGAGGACGTCGGCGACGGCCTCGCGGTGCTGAACCAGGTCTTCGGTGCGGGGAAGCGAGACGACGGTGACATCCTTCGCCTGCAATGGGTGGGGTGACTCCTGCGTGATCATGGTTACCGATGCGCCCAGTTCGGCCAGTTGCCGGGCCAGGGAGCGGTAGAGGGTGCAGATGCCGCCGCGGCTCACTTCGTGGAGGTCCCGGTGGACCAGGGCTACGTGGATCATGCTGACCTCGCCCTGGCGAGCCGTTGTAGGCGGGTGCTGGCCGAGGTCCAGGCGGCCTCGATGATCGGCAGACACCGCGTCCGGGTCGGGTCGTCCTCGGGCAGTTCGTGGTGCAGGCGCAGCTCGCGGGTCAGGACAACAGCGAGGTTGAGCGCGAATGCGGCCTCGATGCCCGTCTCACTCACGATCGCCTCGATACGCTCGCGGATCACTGGCGTACTCGCGCCGACCTGGGTGTGGAGCATCGCGAGGTCGAAGCCAGGAAGGAACAGCCCGGTGAACTCCCAGTCGACTAGGCCGTGTCTTGTGGATCAGGTTTCGCGGGCGAGGTCGCGGAGCCAGATCTTGATGGTGGCGATGTCGATG
>NZ_JBNCKT010000232.1:0-3211 GCF_049841675.1 Micromonospora sp. DT4 | reverse complement strand
AAGCCGACGCGCGTCCCGCACCGTAACGCCCATACACCCCAAACGATCACAAACCATTTGGGTTACGGGTCAATAACGGCGGTAGCAATGACCTTGGCTCGCAGGCACAGGCCGGTGTGGTCGTGGATCAAGTGGCGGAACGTCTGCAAGTGCGGGAACGAGCTGCCCTGCCGCGCCAGACACAAGATCCCGATCAACCGGGGTCACTGGCCAGGTGAGAGCTGATGACCACACACGGACCGGTGCTACCGCTCTGGTTGTGCGAGGTGTGCGAACGCCCCTGGCCCTGCTCCACGCGCCGCGTGGAGCTGTTGGACGAGTACGCCGCCTCGCCGGTAGCCCTGCGGATCTACCTGGGGTCGCACCTGGTGGCAGCTACGCAGGACATGACCTGGGCTCCTGCCGACGCCGTGTACCGCCGGTTCCTCGGGTGGCTGGCGTGAAGCCGGGAGACGTCGTGCTGATCGGGGCCGCCTGCTCGCCGCAGTTCACCGGGAACCGGGCGCTGATGCTGCGCGTGGTGTCCGTTGGCGAGCCCGACCCCTACCACGACTGGATCTGGGTCACCGGATACGTGCTCGACGCGCGGGGCGACGCCACCGCCAAGCGCGAGGTGTACGTCATGAGGGCCGGGCTGGTCATCCAACGGCGAACCGCCCCGGCGGGTGGTCAACCGAGGCGGTCCAGTTCGCGCGTACGAGCCTAAGCGGTATTGGCGGGTATCCCGCATGGGTCAATCGTTCAGCGTGCCTGTGCGGACCATCGGGTGATCCTCGGTCCCGTGTTCGTCCTTGCCGCAGGTGATGCACGGGGCGAGCGCCTGCCTCAGCAGCCACGGCCGTTTCAAGATCATCTTACGGTGGGTAGTGGTCACCACGTCGGCGTGCCGAATGGGGACGAAGCTCCGTTAGGACGAGGTCTTCTCACGGATCTGGTCCACCCGGAGCTTCGTCATGGCGCAGTCTGTCATCCCTGTTGTCGATTCGGTGCCCGCGCCGCGCGATGGTGGCGTGTCGTTCACGCCGTCGTGTCGCGATCTGCTGGAGTTGTTGCTGGCGGTGTCTGACGGCCGTTGTGGGCAGGGGCGGGATCATCCGGTCGCGGTCGTCCTGGCGCTGGTCGCGGCGGCGACGGTGGCCGGGTCGAAGGGCTACACGGCGATGACGGGCTGGGTCGCCGACGTCTCGGCCGAGGTCCTGGACAGCCTGTATCAGCGAGTCGGAGCGCGCCCGGCCGGACGGCCGTCACGCTCGACGATCTGGCGGGTCTGCACTGATACCGACGCCGACGTGTTGGACGCCGTGATCGCCGAGTGGACGGCGACCCAGCATGCCCGCAGCTGCGTCGACACGCCGACGCAGCTGCGACTGGACGGCAAGACCGTGCGCGGCGCCGTTGACCACGACGGTGATCAGTTGCACCTGATGTCCGCCCTCGTAGGCCCGCCGCGATCAGGTGCGGCCAGTGTCATCGTCGCCCAAGCACCCACCGACGGGGCCAAGACCAGCGAGCCAGCCACCGCCCGCGCCCTGCTGGAAACCCTCGACCTGCGGGGCGTGACTGTCACCGCGGACGCGTTGCACACCGTCAAGGCCACCGCCGACCTGATCCACCAGCAGGGCGGCGAGTTCGTGTTGCCAGTGAAACAGAACCGGCAGGCACTGTTCGACGCCCTCAACACCCTGCCATGGGCCGACACCCCGATCGCCTGCCACGACCCCGACAGCGGACACGGCCGGAGCACCCGCCGCACCATCCGGGTCCTACCTGCCCCGCCCGACCTGCCGTTCCCACACGTCAACCAGGTCTGGCTGATCGAACGCTACGCCACCGACAACGCCAGCGGACAGCAATCCGCAGCCGCGCAACTCGGCGTCGCCAGCCATACCCCCGACCGCGCCAGCCCAGCAGAACTGGCCGCCTACAACCGCGGCCACTGGGCCATCGAGTCACTGCACTTCATCCACGACACCTGCCACCACGAAGACCAGTCAACAGTGCGTACCCGATCCGGGCCCCGTGTCCTGGCCTCGCTACGCAACCTCGCCAACAACGCCCTACGCCTGGCCGGCCGACCCGACATCACCGAAGCCACCCGCTGGGCAGCCCGCAACATGACCAGGCCATTCACCATCCTCGGCCTCACATCATGATCATGAAACGGCCGTGAGCAGAGGGGGGCGACCTTCGAACATGTTCTCATCGATCATGACTCCTGACCCTAAACACCCCTCGAAGTACGGTACGAAACCATTGTGGGGCAGATCACACTCATCGCATCAAGGGCTGCCGCGTGATCTGGGGATGTCGCATCGAGGTCTTACCCTGGCCGGGTGCTTGCTGCTGAGGCTCCGAAGATCACCGACTGGATGCAGGCGTGGGGGAGCGTCGTCGGCCTGGTGATGTCGACGTTTGCTGTAATCTTCACCGGATTGTTGTTCCGTCATGAGATCCGCGTGCGGCGCGAGGAGCAGCGCGACGGCGAGGCGGCACAGGCACGGCTGATCGTTGGAAGAATGATCAACTGGAAGCCCTCGGGTGCCAACGCCTACGGCGAGTTGGTTGGCAGGTCCGGCAATTGGCTTGACCTGGCAAGTGAAGAATTATAGCCAGGCACCCATTTTCGATGTGCGTATCAACTTCTACGCGACTTGGTCCCATGATGTAGAAATCCGTTTCAGCGATGAGCCAGAATCTGTGGCTGTGATCGAAGAAGTGGCTCGTGGCGAGGTGGCGATCCCGCCAACTGAGATCGGTGAGGGCGCGGGCTATGACTTATCGCGATTCACCATAAACGTAGGATTCACAGATGCCTCCGGCGTCCGCTGGAAGCGGTTTGGCAACTACCCCCCTGAAAGGCATTTTGACTTTCATCCGCCCACCAAGGAGGCCATCCGGCGTAGTCAGAGGCGTCAGCGTGTCAATCTGATCCAGTGGAAGCTCGGTCGGTGGAAGCTGTGGACCCAGGTCAAAGTACTTCGGACTCGCAAGCCGGAAGAACTGGAAGCCTACGGAACCGAGTACGACGACATCCCTTTCTAGACCAGCCAGGTCACGTCGAGCCGCTGACTGAACACCTTCGCGCGGTGGAGGTCGAACCGCTGACGCCAGGCTTCCTCGTTCTCTCCGTGGTGCACTGAGGTGATCTCAGCAACGCATAACGGTTGATTGGCGCGACACGGACGAAGGCGGCGAGTCGGGCAGTTGTGGA
>NZ_JBNCKT010000231.1:0-3213 GCF_049841675.1 Micromonospora sp. DT4 | reverse complement strand
AATCCTTGTTCCGCAAGCCCGAAGTCCGCTACGCCGCCTCCTGACCATCAACTATTTGCCTTACGGGTCAATAACCAACTCTCCATCAAACCCGGGGCTTGACAGTTGGTGAAGGCATCGAACAGCGCCGGGCTCCTCGCGCTTGCGGACAAGCTGATCGAGGAACCCGGCGCTGTCACCGCCCAGGCGTAGGGATCACGCGGACAACGCGACCTCGGAACGCTGGCTCAGGGCGTCCAGGATCGCCGCACCGTAGCCGGTCACATCACCGGTGCCCATCGTCAACACCACGTCGCCGCGACCAGCCATCCCCCCGACGATCCGGGACACGTGATCCGCGCCAAGCGGCAGGCAGTATTGGCCGTCACGCAAGTGAGTCACGATGACTGTTGCGTCGGCCGCCGGTCGCCCCTGAGGCACGGTGCCGTGTACGTCGAGCAGCAGGACGTGATCGGCCTTGTCCGCCAGGAGGCGGCCGATCCGCGAACTGAAGGCCAGCACCCGGGCGTGTCCGGACGGCTGGAACACCACGATGACCCGGCCGCGAGCCAGAGTGCGGGCGGCTTCCAGGTCTGCGGCAATCTCCTTCGGGTGGTCAGCATAGGAGTCGATCACCGTCACTCCGGCCCGAGTGTCGACGTGCTCGAAGCGACGGCGTACCCCCGAGAAGGTGCACGCCGCGCTCGCCGCGTCGGTGGGGTCCAGGCCCAGGGCCACCGCGCACGCCACGGCCCCGACCGCGTTCTCCAGGTGATGCGCCGCCGGGGTCGGCAGAGTCAGCCGCACCGTCGTCCCGTTCGGCATCCGGACCGTCGCCGAAACGCTCCACCCCTCCGCGTGCACATCGAGCAGGCAGATATCGGCCGTGCGGCTCCGGCCATAGCGCAGCACCGTCAGGTCAGGTCGCTCGTCAGCGATGACCTCGGCGACCACGTTCGCGCCCACGCAGTCGGCGTTCGCGTTCAGGAACCCGTGATGAGCGATCCGGGAGCCGAACTCGACGTAGGCACGCATCACCGCGGCGTGGTTGACGAAGTTTTCCGGGTGGTCGTCAGTGACGTTGGTGATGATGGCCATGGACGGGGTGAGGAAGTGGACCGACCGGTCCGACTCGTCGGCCTCAGCGACCAGCAGGCGAGACCCGCCGAGACGGGCGCCAGAGCCCGGTCCGGTCAGGTCAGCCCCGACCAGGTAGGTCGGGTCCTCCCCGAGGGTCCGCAGGATGTGGGCCAGGAATGCCGGTCGTGGTGGACTTGCCGTGCGAGCCGGACACCGCAACGAGCCGCCGATTGGCGCTGAGCGCGTCGAGGACCTGCGCCCGGTGAACCACCGGGATACCGGCGGCGCGGGCCGCCTCGATCTCCGGCGCATTCTGGGCAACCGTGGTGTAAACGACGCAGCTCGCGCCCTGCACGTGGGAGGCGTCGTGCCCCACGTGCACCCGCACGCCCGCGACGCCCAAGGCCGCGAGTGTGGCGGAGTCGTTCAGGTCGCTGCCGCTGACCTGGTGGCCCAGTTCGGCCAGCAATCGGGCCAGGCCAGACATCGCCGACCCACCGACGCCCACGAAGTGCGGGCGGGACAGGTCAATCGGGCCGGTGTAAGCCTCGATCGTCGGGTTACCAGTGATCGTATCGGTCATGGTGCCATGTCTCCTTCAATGTGAGAGCACTGACGGGTTCCGTGCCGTGAGCTGACGTGCGAGGGGGTCCGCTCCTTCCGACGGGTGCGATTCCTTGCGCGCGGCCGAGGTGTCCTCGGGTCACAGCCTCGGCCGCGCGGGTCCAATCGAGTTGCGTCGGCCTGTAAGGCGAGGCCGGAGACGGTGGCGCGCCACCGCCGGGAAACGGGAGATAGCCAGTAGCCGGCGGCGCAGCACCAGATGCCTGTTGCTTCCGCTCTCGCTTGCGCGCTTCGCGGCACGAGGGACACGCACACGGGCGGCCACCAGGGAAGCGGAGTGACCGGTGCGGGCGATGCCTTGGTCGGATCAGATCCGCATCGTCGTCATCCATGTGCGACGCCACCGCTTCCGCAGGGTGAGGTGTTCGCGACGTCGCCAACGACGGCACGAGACGATGCCCCGAAGAGTGCAGGGCCGCCGATCCGACGCGCGTTGATCAGCTCAGGGCGCGTCGCTCCCGGGTTCCGCCTGGGTAGACGCAGTGAGTGGCGGAATACTCGAACGGCATCTTCGCGTTGCGGGCACGACCCCAACTTTCCGCAGCCGGCGCAACGGCGGCCCGGTGCTGCGCGAGGAAGCTTCTGCCGTCGAGGATGCCGTGGACGGCAAGGGGATCGATCCGGCCGTCGTCCTCGGCCAGGTCGTCTCGTTCGCCCTCGACGTGCCCTGGAAGGCCGACCTTGTCGGGGAACGACTTGTCTGGCCGGAGGGTGCCGGTAAGGACCTTGAGTACGAAGGGCCGTGGGTCGTCGTGCTGAGCGATCGCACCCGTGACGTGCTCACTGAGATCCCCGACGACCGCCTGCCGGGCCTGGCCGAGCAGTGGTCACACATCGAGGAGTTGTCCCGCTACAGCGACGTGCGGCCGGAGGTCATGCTGTCTCGCTTGCGAGAGTTCGTTGGACTCGCCCGCAGAGCGCGCACGAACGGGGAAAGTATCTACTGCTGGATCTGCCTCTAGTCGACTGCACGCAGGGCGGCCGGTATCCGGAGATCCGCTTCGTGGTCCGCCGCTACGACACGAGCACGAGTCGGACGATCAGCCGTTAGCCCGCTTCAGCCAGCGGAGACCGCCAGCCGACTCACCTCGTCGGGCACCACTTCGCCAGGTGCAGTCAGCCTTGCTCGGCTACGAAGGTGCCTCGCGCGTGCACGGTGACGACCAAGCCGCGTTCGCGCAACTCGCGCATCGCCATCCGGACGGTTCCGCGGGCCACACCGTACGTCTGCTGCAAGTGAAGTTCGCTCGGCAAGGGCTGTCCAGGTCGGAGCTTGCCCTCCTCGATCTGCTTGGCGAGCAGGTCAGCAACTGCCGGTAGAGCGGCATGTTGTTGAGCGGGCTCGTCATGGGCGGCAGCGTAGACACGCACATGATCTGTACGTGTTCAGGGATGTCCAGCTTCTAGACGTCAAGCTTACGACTTGGTGCGCGATAGCTGAGTGACCCGCGCCGATCATGAAGATGGCCGTGCGGGACGATCATGATTGTGACGTCAAGACCAGGCCGCACGGCCATGTCGCATCGTATC
>NZ_JBNCKT010000230.1:0-3265 GCF_049841675.1 Micromonospora sp. DT4 | reverse complement strand
CACCGACCCCGCTCGTGACGAACCCGCCACGCCGAAACCCACCCACGATCAGCCACGCGCGGAATGCAGGGCTAGCCGTCATCTGGGTACCCGCCGACATCGAGCCGTCGGAACACGCCATCGCGACGTGTCTGACCCACCTGCGCCGACATGACTACCGACTGAACGGGATCATCCGCGCATCGTGGGAGACCGTCGAGCAGAAGATGGTCGACGGCGAGGTGGACGTGGTCGTCATCGCCGACCCCGCCCACCTTCCGCCGGACCGGTCGCCCCGGATCGAGGTGGCCGCGCCGCTGCCGCGCGTCGACGAGGATCATCCGACGCCCGGCGCGCCGCTCGGCTGACGCCACGAAGCGCCCCGTCCACAGCGGACGGGGCGCTTCGTCGTACGGTCCGCAGCTCGTACAACTCCCGCACAACGCGGTCGGAGAGGGTGGCGACCCGGACGCCTCGTCGGGGCACGTACTCGACCAGGCCCTGCTGGGCCAGCAACCGCAGCGCCTCCCGCAGTGACCCCCGGCTGATCCCGAGCCGACCGGTGAGCTGCTCCTCGACGAGGCGTTCGCCCGGGTCGCTCTTGCCGCTGAGGATGTCCCGGGTCAGCCGGGAGACGGCGAGGTCCACCAGACTGACGCCGAGTTGGCGAGGTCACGCGAGCCGTACTGCGACAGCCAGTCCTCGTCCACCCAGCCACCGCACGCGGTGGTGGTGGCGCAGTAGTGCGCTTGCATGATGTTACCGCTGCGGGTCATCCGGGCCGACCAGGTCCGGTCCACCGCCGCTGACGTCGACGTCTGTGCCGACGACGGCCGGTACACCTGGTCACCAGTGTCGTCCCGGACGTCGTAGCACTGGCCGCCGGACGTCTTGCGGGTCGAGTGCAACGACCAGTACCAGCCATAGCTCTTCACGGCCATCGCACCGGCGTCCAGAAGCGGCCGGCCAGCTCGTGATCCACTCGCGGGGAGGACTCAGGTGTGCAGGGTGGGTCGGTAGACGAGTTCCTGGGTCCGACCGTCGAGCGTGCGGCTCTCGACCAGGTCCAGGTCGAAGTCGGCCGCCCCGCGGAAGATCGGCTCCGTTCCGGTCTGACCGGTGACCACCGGGAAGAGCGTCACCTGGACGAGGTCGACCAGGCCGGCGGCCATCAGTGCCCGGTTCATCGACAGGCTGCCGTGCGACCGCAGCGGCACCTCGGACTCCTCCTTGAGCCGGGCGACGACGTCGACGGCGTCACCACGGACGACTGTCGCGTCCGGCCAGTCGAGCGGTCCCTCCAGGGTGTTCGACACGACAGTCGCCGGGAGGCTCCTCATCCGGGTGACCCAGGCGTCCCGGACGTCGGACTCCTCGGTGCTGTCGGCCAGCATCTGGCCGAACAGCTCGAACGTGCGGGCGCCGAAGACCATGCGGTGGTCCGCTTCGTACGTGGCGAGGCGGCGCTGAAGCAACTCGGGGCCCTGCTTACCCCAGTAGCCACCCCAGTTGCCGGTGGTGCTGCCGAAGCCGTCGAGGCTGGTGAAGACGTCGAAGGTGTAGGTCGCGGTCACGATGGTCTCCTCGTGTGGGTGAGTTCGCTCCGGCGCGCCTGGAGGAAGGCGCGTTCGGTGTCGTTGCTGGTCAGTGCGATGGCCTCGTCGTAGGCGGCTCGGGCCTGTGCGTCGCGTCCGAGCCGGGCCAGCAGTTCGGCCCGGGTGGCTCAGCGCGTACGCCAGGTACGACGGCCACAACGCCCCGAGGCCCCGCAGGAGGTGCCCGAAGTCCCTCGGCGGTTAAATCTCCAACACGAGGAGTGTGACGGCGATGGCGAAGACGGCGTCGCTGAAGGCCGCAAGCCGGCCCGGCTGACGCGTGAGCCGAGGGACGCCCGCTCTGGAAGGCATGCCATCAGTATTAATGCAAACTTAAGGCTGCGCGGGCGAAAAATTGTTATCCGGAGCCCGGTCGGCGGCCACCAGGAGACTTGTCCACGGGTAGCTGTTCAGCGTGAGTAGATGGGCGGCCGAATCGGTCTGACCTGTGGTTATGCGCTCATACGGTGGGTCGATCTTGACCCTGCAGCCGCTCCTGCCAGCTGTGGCCGTCCGCTCTGTAATGGTTTGACCAGATCGGCGAGAGTCTCGACAAGGCATGATCATGCCGTTGACGTTGGCTGAACACGTACGTCCACGGCCCTCCTTAATTCTTCTTCCGCACGTTGCCGCAGGCCCTGGACGTGCACATACTTCATCCGACAGGAGCGTTATCGCCAACTCGAAGGAATCACTGGTAATGCGGACTCCCCCCGCGCACGTCGCACCGCCGGACCGGGCGCGAAAGCGCCGCCGCCTCGCTCGCATCACGCTCGCCTCCGCGGTCGCCGCCGCCCTGGCCGGCAGCGGCATCTACATCGCCGGCGCCCAGGCCGAAGAGGTCGCCGTGCCGGGCCGCATCCAGGCGGAGGCCTTCGCGGCGCAGTCCGGCGCGCAGACCGAGAGCACCGGCGACGCCGACGGCGGCAGGAACGTCGGCTGGCTCGGCAATGGAGACTGGCTGCGCTACGACGACGTGTCGATCACCGGTGCCGACCTGAAGGCCCGGGTCGCCGCGAACAACACCGACGGCGGCGCCGTCGAGCTGCGTCTCGGTACGCAGACCGGCACCCTGCTGGCCAGCTTCCCGATCGCCCACACCGGCGGTTGGCAGAGGTGGACGACGGTGACCGCCACGGCGTCCAGTGTGCCGGCCGGCCCGCAGACCGTCTTCGCCGTCATGAAGAGCACCTCCCGGTCGGACTTCGTGAACCTGAACTGGTTCACGTTCGGCTCTGCCACGGGCACGACGCCGAGCGCCTCGCCCACGCCGAGCGCCAACCCGGCGACGCCGACGCCGGGCACGCCGACCACCCCGGGCACCACCCCGGGCACGCCGAGCACCCCGGGCACGCCGACCAACCCGGGCACGCCGACCAACCCGGGCACGCCGCCAGCGGCCGGCTGGGTGCCGGTCGACCAGGCCCGGTGGAACCAGGAGCTGGCGGCCTTCAACGCGATCAAGCCGAGGGCGGTGACGCCGGGGACCACCCGCGTCCCCGAGTTCCACACCGACTGCGAGCTCGCCAACTCGGCTCCGGACGACCCGATCGTCGTCCCCGGCCTGTCGGGCGCCTCGCACATGCACACCTTCTTCGGCCCGAAAGTCGACGCGTTATTGACCAGTAACCCAAAGGTGCCGTGGTTAGCCGGCTGCGTAGCGGACTTCTGGCTTGCCGAACAAGGCTTTC
>NZ_JBNCKT010000229.1:0-3310 GCF_049841675.1 Micromonospora sp. DT4 | reverse complement strand
ATAGCGCTCGGGTAACACTCCGGACACCCGTGATGTTCCTACCCCACCAACCATGATCCACAAGACAGGCCCTAGTCCGCCGTTCTGTCCGTTGAACTACCCACCCGAAGGTGTCGGGGGGATTCGAACCCCCATCTGCGGAGCCGGAAGTAACCGTTGCCTGCGCACCGGGTGTGCGTGTGGTCGCGCTTCCCGAGATCGAGGTCGGCGACGGTTGTCCTTCGCCGGGGCCGGAACCCCTCCAGATGTAACCGTTGCCTACGCACCGGGAAGTGCGGCCACGACCGTAGCGGCAGCGGCGCCGGGCGGGCAACGGAGTTTGTGATCACGTTACGAGCGTCCTGCGGACGTGCCGCACGCCCGAGATCCAAGGTGGTTACGGCGTTTGCGGGTTCGAACCGCAGGCCCTTGCCGGGCCTTTACCAGAAGTAGCCGTATCCGTCGCACCAGGCGTGCGGCGAGCACAGCTCCCGAGATCGAAGCGGCGACGGCGACCGGCCCTTGCGGGCCAAGGTGACCTGGGCCGCTGGTCGACACCACCCGAAGTGGCGTCGGCCCACTGCACGCGGTGTGACTGGTCCGTGACGGCGCTCGCCTCCGCCCGCCGCCGGTGGCGGAACTGGACGCGCGCGAGATATCCGCGCCTGATCCTCGAAATGTCATGAACCGGTAATGGAGTCCGACGGGCCGACGACGAGGGCTGCCCTCCCGTGGCACGGAGGACAGCCCTCGTCGGTGACAGGTCAGCCGACCGAGGCGGGGAACCTCTCCCACACCCGGTGCGCGGCCATCAACCCCCGCACCCCGGTCAGCGCCTCGGCGCCCGAGTCGGCGGCCACGACGCCGGGTGTGCCCGCCACCCCGGCCTGCTCCAGCACGGTGACGCCGGCGCCCCACGCGCCGATCGCCTTGGCGTGCCGCCAGCACTCCTCGACGAGGAGCAGCACGCGGGGGTCGACGGTCGCGGCGTCCGGTCGTCCGGCCTTGGCGTCGCGGGCGGGCAGCGCGTCGGGCGCGGGCGTCGGCGCTCCAGCCAGCAGGAGCGCGTCGAACTCGACCGAGCGGCCGGTGGCGAAGGTCCGCTGGACGGGCAGGTCGCCCACCGTGCCTCCGTGCGGGGCGATCACCAGCGGCACCATGCCGGCCTCGAACACCGCCTGGCGGACGTCGTCGACGTCGTCCAGGTCACCGTCGGGGTCGACGACGATCCCGACCATGCGGCCGTCGGCCGGCCACTCCCTGCCGACCTGGGACAGCGCCGGGCTCGGCGCGACGTCGGCCAGCGGCAGCGTCGGCTGCGGCGCGGGCAGGCCCAGGCCGGTGGCGACCTGCTCGCAGAGCACCGGGTCGATGTTGGCGAGGCTCTGGAGCTGGCGTTCCTTGATCGCCTGGTGGTAGCACTTGCCCAGCTCGAAGGTGTACGCCCGGATGATGTGCTCCCGTTCCACCGGCGACATGCTCAGCCAGAACAGCCGCACCTGGCTGTAGTGGTCGTCGAACGACGCGGGGTTCGCGCGGACCTTGGGCGCCTGCGCCACCGTCACCGGTACGTCGACGAAGGCGTGCTCGGCGTCGCCGGCCGGGAAGGGGCTGCCGCCGTCGAGGGAGTTCGGCCGGTACGGCGCCACCCCGGCGTGCACGGCCTGCTGGTGGAATCCGTCGCGCAGCATGTCGTTGACCGCCGAGTGGGGACGGTTGATCGGGATCTGCGTGAAGTTCGGCCCGCCCAGGCGGGTGAGCTGCGTGTCGACGTACGAGAAGAGCCGGCCCTGCAACAGCGGGTCGTTCGTGACATCGATGCCCGGCGGGAGGTGGCCGAGGTGGAAGGCGACCTGCTCGGTCTCGGCGAAGAAGTTCGTCGGCGTCCGGTTGAGGACCAGCCTGCCGATCGGTTGCACCTCGGCCAGCTCCTCCGGGACGATCTTCGTGGCGTCCAGCAGGTCGATGCCGGCGAAGGTCTCCTCGGGAGTATCGGGGAAGACCTGGATGCCGAGTTCCCACTCCGGGTACGCGCCGGCCTCGATCGCGTCGTAGAGGTCCCGGCGGTGGAAGTCGGGGTCTATGCCGCCGAGCATCTGCGCCTCCTCCCAGGTCAGGGAGTGCACGCCGAGCTTCGGCTTCCAGTGGAACTTGACCAGCGTCGTCTCGCCGGCCTCGTTGACCAGGCGGAAGGTGTGCACACCGAAGCCCTCCATGGTCCGGTACGAGCGCGGGATGCCCCGGTCGGACATGTTCCAGATGGTGTGGTGCTGCGCCTCGGTGTGCAGCGAGACGAAGTCCCAGAAGGTGTCGTGCGCGCTCTGCGCCTGCGGAATCTCCCGGTCGGGGTGCGGCTTCGCGGCGTGGATGATGTCGGGGAACTTGATGGCGTCCTGGATGAAGAAGACCGGCATGTTGTTGCCGACCAGGTCGAAGGTGCCCTCGTCGGTGTAGAACTTGGTCGCGAAGCCCCGGGTGTCCCGGACGGTGTCGGCCGAGCCGCGCGATCCCAGGACGGTGGAGAACCGGACGAAGACCTCCGTCTCCCGTCCCTTCTTGAGGAAGCCGGCCCTCGTGACCGCCTCGGCGGTGCCGTAGGCGGTGAACACACCGTGCGCGCCCGCGCCCCGCGCGTGTACGACGCGCTCGGGGATGCGCTCATGGTCGAAGTGCGTGATCTTCTCGCGTAGGTGGTGGTCCTGGAGCAGGACCGGTCCCCGGGGTCCGGCCTTGAGCGAGTGGTCGGTGTCGCGCAGCCGCGCCCCGTTCGCCGTCGTCAGGTACGCGCCCTGCTGACCGTTCGTGGTCGTCGGCGCGCCGGTCTCGACGCCGGTCGGCGTACGCGTCTGCGGCGCGCCCTGCTCCGTCTTGGGCGGAAGCGGGTCGTGGGGCGAGGTCGGCTCCTCGACGGTCGGGGGTGCGCTGCCCGGGGCGCCGGGCACATCCGGCGTGAGGGCGTCGGCGATCTTCTCGGAGGCGGTCTTCACGACGTTCTTGACTGCCTCGGCGGGCTTGCTGGAATCCACTGGGCGAACCTCTCCCTGGAGCGTTTGAGCAGGCCCCTGCACCCCTACCCCTGGCCAGAGGGTCGAAACGCACGAAAAATCCGATCCTCGCTCGGGACTGGTGATTTCACCGATGCGCGGGTGGACCCGAGCCACCAAGACTGATGAACGTCGATATCGCTCGACTCTAGTGCTGCTCCGCGTTAATTCGTGGAGGGGTGTTGATTAGGCTGGCTGGTCGTCGAGGTGGAGGTAGCAGGCGCAGTCGAGGCAGTCCTCGGGGCTGCCGAAGGGTTGTCCGGTGGGCAGGATGTTGTCCTGGTAGG
>NZ_JBNCKT010000228.1:0-3393 GCF_049841675.1 Micromonospora sp. DT4 | reverse complement strand
GTCGTACGGGGACGCGCCCCCGTGCCCGCCCCGCCGCGCCGCTTCACCGGCTGGTTCACCCCCGCCCGCCCGCCGGCACCCCTGACGCGGCCCGCGCCCGTACCGGACGCGGTGCCCCCGGAATCCCCCGTCTACCGGCGTCCACCCGTGGCGGCGCTAGCCGCCTGAGCACGCACCTGGAGGCAACCAGTGAACTTCCTACCGAACGACACACTCGCCGGCTACGCCCGCACCGCCGTCGACCTACGCACCCGCATGGTCGACCACCACCGCAGCCCGCTAGCGGCGCAGTACCTGCAGGCGTTCTTCGACAGCCGCCTCGCCAACCACCCCAGCCCCAGCCCAGCGGGCATGGCGAAGGTCCTCACCGCGGGCCGCGCCATCACCGCCAACCCGTGGCGACTCGGTGAGCCGTACGTCATCGCCCCCGCGATGACCGCGATCATCGCCGCCGCCGCGACGGCCCTCGACCTGACCGGCGAGGTGCTCCCCGCCGACATCGCCCCCGACAACGGCGGGGTGCTCTTCCTCCCCGAACCGATCTACCACCGCAGCCTCAGCGGCGAGGTGTCCTCCATCGGGGCGATCACCTGGGCCCGCACCACCAACACCCACAGCGGCCGGTCCTTCTGGGCCATCGCCGGCTGGGCCGACCACCACGACCCGCACGACCCCGCGGCCGTCCGCCGCCGGCAGCAGCTCGCTGACCGGCCCGACCTCGCCCGCCAGTTCGGCCCCTACGTGCTGACCGACTTCACCGAGATCCCCATCGGCCAGCCCGTCGACCCCCGCCCCGACCTGCCGGTCCTCGACGGGGACGACCGCGACTGGGAACCGGCACCCGACGGCCGGTTCTGCATCGACGAGACCACCACCCCGATGCGCGCCTGCGCCGCCGTCGCCTACGCCTTCTGGCGCATCCAGGCCCAACCCCTCGCGACCGTCGCCGCCGCCCCCCTGGACCGCGCGGCGCGCCGCCGCGCCGTACGGGCCAGCATCCGTCACGACACCCGCGTGGTCATGCTGCGCCGCACCAGCCCTCTCGCCGAACCCACCGACGGCGAGCCCAAGTGGCACTACCGGGTGCGGTTCGTCGTCCGCGGCCACTGGCGACGCCTGATCGACCGAGACGGCCACCCGTTCCGCATCTGGATCAACGCCCACATCAAAGGCCCCGACGGGGCACCCCTGCTGCACGGCGAAAAGGTGGCCGTCCTCGCCCGCTGACCTCGCACCCACCCCGAAGGCCGCGCGACGCCTCCCACTGGCCCGCGCGGCCTTCGCCGTCCCCGCCCACCACCCGGCCGCCGCTTCGAAGGAGTGACCAGTCATGACCACCCGCGTGCTGTCCGGGATCGCCATCGCGGTCGTCGGCGTCCTGCTGCTGTGCTCCGGACTGGCCACCACCCTGATCTTCGGCGGCGGCGCAGGCGCCGGCGCCTGCGGTACGGCAACCAGCGTCACACCCACCACCTCGTCGGCGACGCGCAGCCCGGCCCCGGACGGGATCGGTCCGATCGGTGACTGGAGCACCGAGCAGGTCGGCAACGCCGCCACCATCACCGCCGTCGGCATGCGCCTCGGCGTCCCGCCCCGCGGCTGGGTCATCGCCGTGGCCACCGCGATGCAGGAATCCTCGCTGATCAACACCCCGAGTGGGGACCGCGACTCGGTCGGCCTGTTCCAACAGCGGCCATCACAGGGCTGGGGCACCCCCGAGCAGCTACGGGACCCGCAGTACGCGGCGACGAAGTTCTACCAGAAGTTGCAGGCCGTCGACGGCTGGCAGGCGATGGCGCTGACCGAGGCCGCCCAGGCGGTGCAGCGGTCGGCCTACCCGGACGCCTACGCCAAGTGGGAACCCGACGCCACCCGCATCGTCGCCGCCCTGACCGGCGTCACCACCGGCCTGGCCGCCTGCGGCGTGACCGTCAGCGCGCAGGGCTGGACCCAACCGGTGCACGGGGACGTCGGCTCCGGTTTCCGCACCCCGGGCCGGCCCGGGCACGACGGCGTCGACCTGATCGTGGGCAAGGGCACCCCGATCCACGCCGCGTCCGCCGGCACCGTCACCGTTGTGCGCTGCAACGCCGTCGACGTGCGCACCGGCGCCGACTGGGGCTGCGACCGCGACGGCGACCCGGTTCTCACCCGTGGCTGCGGCTGGTACGTCGACATCACTCACCCCGGTGGGGTGATCACCCGCTACTGCCACATGCTCGCCCACCCGGCCGTCGCCGAGGGCCAACAGGTCGCGGCAGGTGACGTCATCGGGGTCTCCGGCAGCTCCGGCCACTCGTCCGGACCGCACCTGCACTTCGAGGTGCACCTCGGTGACCACACCTCCGCCACAGCCGTCGACCCGGTCGCCTTCATGGCCTCCGTCGGCGCGCGCCCCTCAACCAGTAGGCGCCATCGCGAACGTCGGCGGCGGCTGCGTGATCCACCCCCAGCTCGGTGGTCGTCCCGCCCCGGGACGACGGCCGCAATCCCCATCCACACAACCCTGAGGAGGAAAAGCCCGTGAGCACACCCACGCTCATCGGTGTCGCCGCGCTCCGCGGCAGGTACACCGCACGCTGGATCCAGTTCGGCGAGGACCCGGAGGTTCTGGTGCCGCTGCTGCGCCGGATCTGGACCGACACGTTCAGCCGCGACACCGGCGCCATGGCCACGGCGCTGCTGGCCCGCAACTGGTGGTCCCTCGCCGTCAACCCCAAGCCCCGCCGCTGGGACCAGCAGCCGCCCGTACCGGGCCTGGGCTACCCCGCCGACAACGACACCGTCCGGCGGGGCGCGCTGCGCGAGGACGTCGACGGGGCCCTCGAATGGCTGTACCTGCTGCACCTCGACCAGCGGCGACTGGTGGTGTACGAGGCGACGGTCCACGGCCGCTGGCTGCGGCACAGCGCCCACCACCTCGACCCCGCCGACGAACTGTTCATCACCGAACCCGCTGACGACGGCGGCCCGGAGATGACGGTGTGCACCGCCTGCGGCGCGATCGACGAGATCGACCGAATCGAGGTGCCGTCCATGGCCGGCTACGGCTACGACACCGCCACCAGCTGCACCCGCTGCGGCTCCTCGGTCGCCACCGACCCGATGTTCGGCGACCACGTCACCCGCAAGCCCTGGCCGCCGCACAACCCCACGACGGGTGACGCGACGGGCAGCGCCCGATGAACACACCCGACCCCACGCCGACGCCGCCCACCAGCGGCAGCGATGGCCCGTCCACTCACCGATCGGAGACCACCATGAGGTACCAGCCTGGCCAGCGCGTCGCGCTGGTCCACACCAGCGACCCACATACCCGGCTGCGTGCCGGCGACACCGGCACCGTCCGCCGCCACGACCAGCGGCAGAACATCGTCGAGGTCGCCTGGGACA
>NZ_JBNCKT010000227.1:0-3466 GCF_049841675.1 Micromonospora sp. DT4 | reverse complement strand
TCTATTTGTCGAGGACCTTCCATCGACGTGTCTCGGCGTGACGTTCCGCCCCCACCCAGTTACCCGACAGTCTCTGAAAGGATGGATTGGCGCGCCCGGGGCGGGGGCACTACCCGCTTGCGCGTGGGCGGCTGCGGCCGGTGCGCACATCACCATGGCTTGAGGGAGCGACATGCAGGTCTGGCCGGGCGAGCGGTATCCCCTGGGCGCCACCTACGACGGGATGGGCACCAACTTCGCCATCTTCTCCGAGGTGGCCGAGCGGATCGAGCTGTGCCTGTTCGACGAGTGGGACACCGGCGCCGAGCGGCGCGTCGAGCTGCGGGAGGTCGACGCGTACGTCTGGCACGCGTACCTGCCGGGCATCGAGCCGGGGCAGCGCTACGGCTTTCGGGTGCACGGGCCGTACGACCCGGCGAACGGGTTGCGCTGCAACCCGCACAAGCTGCTGCTCGACCCGTACGCCAAGGCCATCGACGGTGACGTGACGTGGGACCCGGCGGTGTACGACTACGAGCTGGGCGACCCGGAGCGGATGAACGAGACCGACTCGGCGCCGTTCATGCCGAAGTCGGTGGTGGTCAACCCGTACTTCGACTGGGGCAACGACAAGCCGCCACGGACCCCGTACCACCACTCGGTGATCTACGAGGCGCACGTGCGGGGGCTGACCATGCGCCACCCGGACATCCCGGAGGAGCTGCGCGGCACGTACGCGGGGATCGCCTCCCCGCCGATGATCGAGCACCTGACCCGGCTCGGAGTGACGGCCATCGAGCTGATGCCGGTGCACGAGTTCGTCCACGACCACCGGCTCGTCGACCTGGGCCTGCGCAACTACTGGGGTTACAACACGATCGGTTTCTTCGCCCCGCACCATGGCTACTCGGCACTGGGCCGGACCGGCCAGCAGGTGCGGGAGTTCCGGGGCATGGTCAAGGCGCTGCACGCGGCGGGCATCGAGGTCATCCTCGACGTGGTCTACAACCACACCGCCGAGGGCAACCACCTCGGGCCGACGCTGAGCTTCAAGGGCGTGGACGCGCCGAGCTACTACCGGCTCAGCGAGGAGGACCGGCGCTACTTCGTCGACTACACGGGCACCGGCAACAGCCTGAACGTGCGCAGCCCGCACTCGCTGCAACTGATCATGGATTCGTTGCGCTACTGGGTGACCGAGATGCACGTCGACGGGTTCCGCTTCGACCTGGCGGCCACCCTGGCCCGCGAGTTCTACGAGGTGGACCGGCTCTCCACCTTCTTCGAGGTGGTGCAGCAGGACCCGGTGGTGAGCCAGGTCAAGCTGATCGCCGAGCCGTGGGACGTCGGCCCCGGCGGCTACCAGGTGGGCAACTTCCCGCCGCTGTGGACCGAGTGGAACGGCAAGTACCGGGACACCGTGCGGGACTTCTGGCGCGGTGAGCCGGCCACCCTCGCCGAGTTCGCGTCGCGCATCTCCGGCTCCGCCGACCTCTACCAGGACGACGGCCGCCGCCCGTTCCACAGCATCAACTTCGTGACCGTGCACGACGGGTTCACGCTCAACGACCTGGTGTCGTACAACGACAAGCACAACGAGGCCAACGGCGAGGACAACCGGGACGGCGAGAGTCACAACCGGTCGTGGAACTGCGGCGTGGAGGGCGACACCGACGACGAGGCGGTGCTCGCCCTGCGGGCCAAGCAGCGGCGCAACTTCCTGGCCACGTTGATGCTGTCGCAGGGTGTGCCGATGATCGGCCACGGTGACGAGCTGGGCCGCACCCAGCACGGCAACAACAACGCCTACTGCCAGGACAGCGAGCTGGCCTGGGTCGACTGGGACAACGTCGACGAGCAGTTGCTGGATTTCGTGCGCACGCTCACCGACTTCCGCAAACGCCACCGGGTGTTCCGTCGCCGTCGCTTCTTCACGGGCCTGCCGGTCGGCGGGCGTGGCACCGACGAGCCGCTGCCCGACCTGGCGTGGCACACCCCCGACGGGCGGGAGATGACCGGCGAGGACTGGGGCAACGACTTCGGCCGCTCGGTGGCGCTGTTCGTCAACGGCGAGGGCATCCGCGAGCGCGGCCAGTACGGCCAGAAACACCGCGACGCCTCGTTCCTGCTCTGCTTCAACGCCCACGACGCGCCGCTGGACTTCACGATGCCCGGCAGCGAGTACGGGCAGAAGTGGGAACGGGTGATCAGCACGGCCGAACCTGAGCCGGACGACGCCACGGTGATCAGCGCGGGCGGCATTATCCGGGTGCCGGACCGCTCCCTCGTCGTGCTGGAGAGGATGATCTGACATGCCGGCCACCCCTCCCAAGGCCACCTATCGAATCCAGGTCCGCCCCGGCTTCGACCTGGACGCCACCGCCCGCATCGTCGACTATCTGGACGACCTCGGCGTCAGCCACCTCTACACCGCCCCGCTGCTGGCCGCCACGCCCGGCTCCCAGCACGGCTACGACGTCGTCGACCACCGGACGGTCAACCCGGAGTTGGGCGGGGAGGCCGCCCGGCAGCGGCTGGTGCGCGCGCTGCGGGAGCGGCAGCTCGGCCTGGTCGTCGACATCGTGCCCAACCACGCCGGAGTCGCCGTCCCGCCGGCCAACCCGGCGTGGTGGGACGTGCTGCGCCGGGGGCGCGACTCGTCGTACGCCGACTGGTTCGACATCGACTGGGACCGGGGCCGGCTGCTGCTGCCGGTCCTGGCCGACGACCCGGCCGCCCTGGACGACCTGAAGGTCGTCGACGGCGAGCTGCGTTACCACGAGCACCGCTTCCCGGTGGCCGACGGCACCGGCGACGGCAGCGCCCGCGACGTGCACGACCGGCAGCACTACGAGTTGGTCTCCTGGCGGCGCGGGGACGCCGAGCTGACGTACCGCCGGTTCTTCGCCATCGCGGGCCTTGCGGGCCTGCGCGTGGAGGACCCGGCGGTGTTCGCCGCCACCCACGAGCTGATCCTGCGGTGGGCCGCCGCCGGGGAGGTCGACGGCATCCGCGTCGACCACCCGGACGGCCTGCGCGACCCGGCCGGCTACCTGGCACGGTTGCGCGCGGCCGCGCCGGATGCCTGGCTCGTGGTGGAGAAGATCCTGGAGTACGGCGAGGAGCTGCCGAACTGGCCGGTGGACGGCACCACCGGGTACGACGCCCTCGCCGCCGTGAACGGGCTCTTCGTCGACACCGACGCCGAGGGCGACTTCACCGTGCTGGACACCCGCCTCGCCGGGCAGCGCACCTCGTGGGAGGACCTGACCCACACCACGAAGCTCGCCGCCGCCACCACGCTGCTCGCCGCCGAGCTGACCCGCCTCGCCGCGCTCGCGCCCGACGTACCGACCGAGCAGGCCCGCGCGGCGCTCGCCGAGCTGGCCGCGGTGTTCCCGGTCTACCGGGGTTATTGACCAGTAACCCAAAGGTGCCGTGGTTAGCCGGCTGCGTAGCGGACTTCTGGCTTGCCGAACAAGGCTTT
>NZ_JBNCKT010000226.1:0-3513 GCF_049841675.1 Micromonospora sp. DT4 | reverse complement strand
AGCGCTCGGGTAACACTCCGGACACCCGTGATGTTCCTACCCCACCAACCATGATCCACAAGACAGGCCCTAGCGCTACCGGCGGGCTGGGGTCTCGGGCGGGTCAGAGCGGGAGCTTCATGCCCTCGTGGCTCGCGACGAAGCCGAGGCTCAGGTAGAAGCGGTGCGCGTCGGTGCGGGACTTGTCCGTGGTGAGCTGGACCAGGGCACAGCCCCGCTGCCGGGCCTGGTCGATGGCCCAGGCCATCAGCTCCCGGCCGACCCCCTGGCCCCGCCGGTCGGAGCGGACCCGGACCGCCTCGACCAGGGCGCGCTCGGCGCCGTGCCGGCCGAGCCCCGGGATGTAGGTGACCTGGAGACATCCGACCAGGTCGCCGCCCTGTTCGGCGACGATCAGGACGTTCCGCAGGTCTGCGCTGATGTCGGCGAACGCCCTTTCGTACGCCTCGTCGACCTGGGTGAAGTCACGAGCCTTGCCCAGGACGTCGTCGGCGAGCAGGGCGATGACGGCGGGCAGGTCCGCGCGAACCGCCTCCCGGAAGATCATGTCGCTCATGCCGGTCAGCCTGGCACAACTGTCACTTGGCCGGGCAGCGCAGGCCCTCGGCGGGGACGGTCAGGTCGATCAGGTACGCGTCGACGGCCCGGGTGATGCAGGAGGTCTGCGGGTACGCGGTGTGCCCCTCGCCCTCCCAGGTGAGTACCCGACCCACACCCAACATGGAGGCGAGCCGACCGGTCTGCTCGTACGGCGTCGCCGGGTCGCCGGTCGTGCCGACCACCACGATCGGCGGGGCGCCGTTGGCCCGGCCCGTCGGGTACGGGTCCCGACCACCCGGCCACTCGACGCAGCTCAACATGCCGACCGCGAGCGCCGGACCGAACAGCGGGTACCTCGTGCGCCACTGCGACTGCAACTGACGGATCTGCTCCCGGCTCGGCTTCTCGGTCTCGTCGGCGCAGTTGACCGCGAGGTTGGCGTCGAACAGGTTCGAATAGTGCCCGTTGCCCTCCCGGCCGGCGTACGAGTCGGCGAGCCGGAACACGTCCTTCGGATCGCCCTCGGCCAGCCGGTCGATGGCTCGCGCCAGCTCCTGCCAGCCGGACTCGGTGTAGAGCGACGAGATGACCGCGTAGAAGACCCAGCCCGCGGTGGCCTCCCGCCCGTCGTCGCCCCGGACCGGGGAGACCTTGGCCTTGTCGACGGCCGAGGTCACGGCGGCGCGGGCGTCCGGAGCGATCGGGCAGCGCGCGGCGTTGGCGGCGCACCAGCGGGTGAAGTTGTCGAACGCCCGCTCGAACCCGCGGGCCTGACTCTCCGAGCCGGCGATCAACCGCTGCTGCGGATCGACGGCGCCGTCGAGCACCAGCGCGCGTACCCGCTGCGGGTAGAGCTGGGCGTAGACGGCACCGAGCAGCGTGCCGTAGGAGTAACCCAGGTAGGTGAGTTTGTCGTCGCCGACGGCGGCGCGGACCGCGTCCATGTCCCGGGCGGCCTGCTCACTGCCGTACAGGGGCAACTGGTCGCCGTAGCGGTCCCCGCAACCGCGCCCGATCCGCTGGCTCAGTCCG
Organism: Micromonospora sp. DT4; assembly: GCF_049841675.1. Taxonomy (NCBI): domain Bacteria; kingdom Bacillati; phylum Actinomycetota; class Actinomycetes; order Micromonosporales; family Micromonosporaceae; genus Micromonospora; species Micromonospora sp. DT4. Next base: position 1,941 of record NZ_JBNCKT010000226.1, on the reverse strand, counting down.
GCGAAGCCGTCGAACGCCGCCTGGCTCGCCGGGTCCGGGTCGTAGCCGAAGCTCGCGTCGAGGTCGGCGTCCGAGATGCACTTGACCGGACTGGACCGGGAGACGCCGCGCGGGTCGAAGCCGACGATGTCGAAGCGCTCGGTGACCGAGGCGGGCAGCCCACCGAGCTGGGTCCCGAACGAGAGGTAGACGGCCGTGTCCACACCGGAGCCGCCCGGACCGCCGGGATTGACCACCAGCGAGCTGATCCGGTCCCGCTGTTTGGCGGACCGGGCCCGCAGCAGCGCGATCTCGAAGGTCTGGCCGGCGCCGGGCCCGGCCGTCGCCCCGCCGCCGGTGCCCCAGTCCCGCGGCACCGCGATCCGCGCGCACTCGTAGCGCATGTCCGGCGCGCCCCGCCCCACCAGATCCTCGGCCACCTCCGGGCAGGGCCGCCAGGTGGCCGACGAGCCGGCCGGCGCGGCCTCACCCTGCACCTCGGTACGTGGCGCGAACGCCGGAAGCGTGCAGCCGGCGGTGAGCAGGGCCACCATGGCGAAGGCGACGAGACTGCGACGGACCCGGCGACCGGGTGCCATCCGAGGGTGGTCGGCGGTGCGGCTCACGTGATCCTCCGGTGTCGGGTCGACGGCCAGGCTACGCCGGACCCGTGGCGGCCCGGTCCAGGGTGACCGTCGGATCGCCGCGCAGCACCTGGTCCACGTCGAAGCGGATCGGGCGGTCGAGCTGGTCGTAGCGGCAGGAGCGGGGATCGCGGTCGGGCCGCCACCGGACGAACTGGGCGGTGTGCCGGAAGCGTTCACCCTCCATCGCGTCGTAACCCACCTCGACGACCAGCTCCGGGCGCAGCGGCTCCCACTCCAGGTTCTTGGTGCCGGTCCACCGGCTCACCCCACCCGGGATGCGCTGACCGCGCTCGTGGTCGCCGTGCACCCACGGGTGCTCGCCACCGGTGTCCCGGTAGGGGGCCAGCTCGTCGAGCAGCTCGGCGCGGCGGGCCATGCTGAACGACGCGCTCACCCCGACGTGGTGCAGGACGCCCGCGTCGTCGTAGAGGCCGAGCAGCAGCGAGCCCACCACCGGGCCGGACTTGTGCCAGCGGAAGCCGGCCACCACCGCGTCGGCGGTGCGGGCGTGCTTGACCTTGAACATCAACCGCTTGCCCGGCTCGTACGGCAGGTCGGCCGGCTTGACGATCAGCCCGTCCAGCCCCGCGCCCTCGAAGACGTCGAACCAGCGGCGGGCGGTCTCCGGGTCGGTGGTGACCTGGGTGACGTGCACCGGAGGGCGTACGTCGGCCAGTGCCTGGACCAGCCGCTCCCGGCGGCGCGGGTACGGCTGGTCGAGCAGCGCCTCGTCGCCGATGGCCAGCAGGTCGAAGGCGACGAAGTCGGCGGGCGTGGTCTCGGCCAGCATCTTCACCCGCGACGCCGCCGGGTGGATGCGCTGGGCCAGCAGCTCGAAGTCCAGCCGCGGCTGGCCGGACGGCCCGTCCCGCCGGATCACGATCAGCTCCCCGTCGACCGCGCACCGCTCGGGTAGCTGCCGGCGGGCCTGCTCGACCACCTCGGGGAAGTATCGGGTCATCGACTTGCCGCCCCGGCTGGCCAGCTCGACCTCGTCGCCGTCGCGGAACACGATGCACCGGAACCCGTCCCACTTGGGCTCGTACGTCACACCGGGCGTGGTGGGCAGCTTGGCGACGCTCTTGGCCAGCATCGGCTCGACCGGAGGGTTGATCGGCAGGTCCACGGCGACCAGTCAATCAGACGGGGCCGACAGCCGTGAGGCAGATCACCGTGGGTACGGCGGCGGCGTGTCCGCCCGCGCGACCCTCGTCCTGCCTGGGCGAATCGGATAACCCCAGGTCAGCAACACGGCGCCGTCATCGAGGCGCACCATGGTGCGCGAAGATTCGGTGCTGGTTGGTGGTTGCGGTCC
>NZ_JBNCKT010000225.1:0-3588 GCF_049841675.1 Micromonospora sp. DT4 | reverse complement strand
CCTCGACGTCCTCAAACAGCTGTTCACCACCGGGCCGTGGTTGCCTCAAACGGCTACCTCAAGCTGAATACGTACGTACCACCCGAGGTCAGGGCGGCTTTCTCGCCCAACATCCGGGACGCCGTCATGCGGTGCCTGGCAGCCCACACCACTGTGGGCAGACGCCGGCAGCTCTGTGCCCTGCGGCCGCAACGCGGTGGCGCCTGTCGCCCAGGCGGCCCGGTCACACTCCGTCAATCCGAATGATTCGCCTGTCCGGTAGGGGTCGTCGCTCGCGAATGCGACTGGTAGGGTCGTGCGAGGCGCGCCCTCCTGCGCATTCGGCTTCCGATTACGCACAGAAGTGGGTGCCGGATGAGGATCAAGCGTCGTAAGAAGGTGACTGCCCCTTTCGGCTCTGCACCTCCAATCAGCGACTGAAGCGGACAGGCCTTCCGGGTCTGCCGGTCTCCCTTCCGCCTCTTCAACACGGGGGAACTGTGGCTAACACAACCGCGCCCGGCGTACCGATACTTCATCCTCAAGCACGGGCCGATGATGGCGCAAGGACCAGGCGTCACACCTCGCAAGGTGTCCTGACGTGGATCCGGTCCGCAGACGGCGTTCGTCACTCCGACATCGAAGACTGTCCACAGAAATCCGGAAAGGCCCTTACGTGCGCCCCGCCGACCTTGCTGGCTTGATCTCCCTGGCGGTCATCTGGGGGACCGCCTTCCTCTTCGTCGAGCTGGCTCTGGAGGGAACCGGTCCGACTGGCCTCGTGCTGGGCCGGATGGCTCTCGGTGGAATCGTCCTGCTGATGCTAGCCCGGTTTCGTCACGTTGCGCTGCCTCGGGGCCGCCGGACCTGGCTCCTGCTCGCCGGGATGAGCCTGGTCGGGCAGGCTGTGCCATTGGTGTTGTTCGCCGCCGGTCAACAGCGGGTCACGAGCGCCCTCGCCGGAGTTTACAGTGGTGCGACGCCGCTGCTGACCATTCCGGTCGTCTGGCTACTGCTGCGTGTGCGGCCTTCGCCCGGGGAGTTGCTGGCGAGCGTGGTCGGCTTCGGTGGCCTCGCCGTCGTGCTCTCCCCGTGGAACACCGCTGGTGGCTCGTACCTCGGCCAAGCGCTCTGCCTGGCCGGGGCGCTCTGCTTCGCGCTCGCCTACGCGTACGCCACCAAGCTGTTGATCGTGGTGAAGGGCGAGAAGCTGTCGCTCGCCGCGGCGCAGGCGGTCTCCGGAACACTGATCCTGCTGCCGCTGGTGGCCGTGACGGAAGGCCCCGGGCGAGGACCATCGCTCCACCTCACCGGCACGGTCATCGCCGCCGTCATCGCACTGGGCCTGGGTAGTGCGGCCGCCTTCGTCATCAACTATTGGCTGATCGCTCGGGTCGGTCCGATCCAAGCGTCGCTCGCCTTCTACCTCATGCCGATCGTCGCGGTGGCGACGGGATTCGTCGTCCGGGGCGAGCGCCTCACCGCGAGCGAGGCCGGCGGCAGCGCCATTATCCTCGTCGCGCTCGGGCTGCTGTACGCCTTCAACCGCGTCCGACGGGGTGCCAGCGACGGGTCGGACCGGCCGGTCGAGCAGGTGGTCGACGCCACCCAGTCACCCGTTCCCGTCCAGACTCCCTCGGTCCGGAGTCCTCACGAACGAGGTGCCAGATGACCGTCGCGCCGTGGCCGACGAGAGGATCAACGCTGCCGCGACGTGGCTAGGGGTGTGTCAAAGCCCCTGGCCGGACCGCCGCCTGGACTCCGCCTCGGCTCGACCGAGGACTTTGGCACACGCTAGTGCAGCTCCGCGTTAATTCTTGAGGGGTCAGGACCAGGCGGTGGGGTCGCCGAGGTAGAGCCCGCAGGCGCAGTCGATGGCCTCCTCGGGGCTTCCGGTGGGTTGGCCGTTGGGCAGGAACGAGTCTTCATGGGCGTCGCGGCTGGCCAGGTGGATGGCGAAGCCCCACTGGTCGGCGGTGCCGGTGAAGCGCAGCCGGCACAGTGGCCAGATGTCACCGTTGTCGTCGGCGTCGATGTAGGCGTAGTCGCTGCGGAACCGCACCACCATGCGGGTCAGTTGAGGCCAGCGGGCGGCTTGGTGTGTCTCTACCCGGTCGGCGAGGGTGGTCTTGACGGTGTCGGGCATCTTCGCCATGGGGGTCATGGTCAGGGCCGTTGCGTTCTCGCTCGGCAAGCCGGTGAGCTGGGATGATGCTGGGTGATTGGTCTGTGTGGAGGCGGTTGAAGCGGGTGAAGCCCTCAAGGTGATCATGGAGTTTCTCTAGGACTGCACGACACCGAGGACTCCACCCGCAGATGTCATCATCCCTGATCTCCGTACTGACTGTGACAACCCCCAGCGGCGAGACGCCGCCACCGCCGATCACCGAGGGTGAACGTCGTGGGCTCCTGGACGCTGTCAGCGTGATCCCGGACCCGCGTAATCCGCACGGGGTGCGGTATCCACTGGCCGCGTTGCTGACCGTCGCGGTCTGCGCGGTCCTGGCCGGCGCGACGTCGTTCGCCGCGATCGCCGACTGGCTGTACGACCTGGACGAGGCCGACCAGCGGCGGCTCGGGTTCACCCGGGGCGTGCCGGCCGGCACCACGGTGTGGCGTCTGCTGATCCGCCTGGACGCCACTGTGATCAGCAAGGTTCTGGCCGGCTGGCTGCACACCCGGACGCCACCGGTGGCCGCTCGGCCGCGCCGCTACCGGACGGTGATCGCCGTGGACGGTAAGACCCTGCGTGGCGCACGCCTGCCCGACGGCCGGCAGACGCATCTGCTGTCGGCGCTGGACACCCGTACCGGCATCGTCCTGGCCCAGGTCACCGTCGAGGCGAAGAGCAACGAGATTCCCGCCTTCACCCCACTGCTCGACGCCGTGCAGGCCGTGCTCGGCAGTCTGACCGATGTCCTGTTCGTCGCCGACGCCATGCATACCCAGACCGGCCACGCCGAGCAGATCACCGGCCGTGGAGCACATCTGCTACTGCAGGCCAAGGGTAACCAGCCCACCCTGTTCGCCCAGCTCAAAGCTGTTCCCTGGGCGCAGATCCCGGTCGGTGACCGCACCCGCGACCGCGGTCACGGGCGCAAAGAGACCCGGACCGTCAAAGCCGTCACCCTGCACACCCCGGGCGGGATCGCGTTCTCACACGCCCAGCAAGCCGTCCGGATCACCCGTACCCGCACCAGCGGCGGCAAGACCAGCCGCGAGACCGCCTACCTGGTCACATCCCTACCCGCCGCCGACGCCCAACCCGCTGACCTGCAGAAATGGGCAAGAGCGGAATGGCTGATCGAAAACCAGATCCACCACGTGCGAGATGTGACTTTCCGTGAAGATCTTCATCAGGCCCGCACCGGCACCGGACCCGCCATCATGGCCACCCTACGTAACACCGCAATCGGCTGGCACCGCATCCACGGCGAGGCTAACATCGCCCGCGCCAACCGACGCGCCGACCGCCGCTCACACGACCTCATAACCGCCGTGACCAGCAGTTACCCCAGAACGCAATAGCCCTGGGGTCATGGTGCCCGACGCCGGTGTGTCGCATGGCCTGCACCCTCCGGGCGTTGATACAGATCCTCTCCGCGTGGC
>NZ_JBNCKT010000224.1:0-3617 GCF_049841675.1 Micromonospora sp. DT4 | reverse complement strand
ATCCACCCGTCGGCAAAACCCAACACCTCAAACAAACAGCAGACTCTAAACCACAACAAAAGGTTTAATCGCAAGCTTAGGGGAGACGTTGAACCGCACCCCGTCGATCAGCAGCGCCGGGTCGGGCGCGATCGTGCCGTTGGTCTCGAACTCGACCCGCTTGCCGGCCGCCAGCAGCCCCCGGACGAGGGCCACCAAGTTTCGCTGTTGGATCAGTGGCTCGCCGCCGGTGATCACGATCAGTTCGGCTGGAGATGGCGCGGCCCAGGCCACCAGGTCCGTCACCGACCGCTTTGCCGACTCCTTACGGGGGTCGAAGTGGGACCAGTCCCAGGTGTACTTCGTGTCGCACCGCTCGCAGGTCAAATTGCACCGGGACAGGCGGATGAACAGAGCCGGGTGCCCGCAGCTCGGGCCCTCGCCCTGAAAGGTCGGCGTTTGAACACCGAAGCACTCCGCGACGATCAGCCAGGTCTCCGGGTCGCTCGTCGGCTCCCCGACCACGAGAGGACGCAACTTGGTCACTGCCTCTCTACATCGAACCGGGCCCAGCTACGGCCGGTCTCGCGGACGCGGACGGCAACCAGACGGCCGGGGATCGCCGGCTGGAGGTTCTGGATGAACCAGCCGGACAGAAACTGGGCCAGGAGCTCCGAGGTCGGCTCGAACGGGAGGATCTCGTGCAGGTTGTGGTGATCGAGCTCGGTGTCCAAGAACTCCTTGAAGGGCGTGAGTGCGCCGAAGTCCGTGACGAAGCCGGGCTCCTCCAGGCCGGAAGCGGTGAGGATGACCTCGACCTCGTAGCTGTGTCCGTGCTGGTGGGAGCACTTGTGCTCGGGCGGCAGGCTCGGGAGCCGGTGCCCCCCTTCGAAGTCAAACGCCTTGCCGATGGTGAACGTGCCCGACGGCATCTGAACTGAGCTGAAGTCCATGTAGGTCCCCCTCGAAGTCCGCAACAGAGCGCTTCGGTTAACCTGCGAGGTGGTGACGTTCCTTCGTGATCACCTCAGGCGCTGATGGCCGCTTACGACAAAGTCAATGAACACCCCTCGCTTCGATGTCGAACACCCTCGACACGAACTTTCGACACGGTCGACAAGATCCCTTGATGGTGATGTGCGCGTGCCCAACCTTTGTGGCTGGAGATGAGGGCACGGCGGCCGAGCACTCTTCTGCATCGACCACCGCACCCGTTATCCATCACCGTATGGATTGTGACGGGCATCGATACAGGGTGTGTTGTGGACCGCTGATGCGTCGGCATCACACGGGGTGTGAATGCGGCGAAACACTTCGATCGGTGCCCGGTTGGCCATACCCTGACAGGGTGGCCGAGGCGAACATCCTGCTCGATGCCCTTCTCGAACGCGCCGGCCTGTCCCACGCCGGCCTGGCCAAGCAGCTCAACACCTTCGACGGCGGACTGCGCTACGATCACGCCTCCGTCGCCCGGTGGATCCGGGACCACGCGATCCCCCGCGACCCGGTACCAGTGATGATCTGCCGCATCATCGGCGACCGCCTCGGCACCTCCCTGATACCGGCGGACATCGGTATGGCCCGGGACCAAGCCGCCACAGACCTGCCCGGCTTGCAAAGCGTTGTGGACCGGGCTGCCGCACTGTGGCGCAGCGACCAAAAGGGCCACACACCCCGGTCGACCGTCACTGGGCCGCAGGCGGTAGCGCCGGTGTGGGAGTGGGAGAACCCACCGGAGGACGACGACGTGTCGCACCTCGGGCACCGGCCGGTCGATCCCGCCGACGTCGCCCGACTACGCCACGCGCGGGTCCGCTACCAGGAGATGTACCGGCGGGTCGGCGGCGTACCCGTCAAGGGCCGCATCGTCGCCACGCTCACCGGGCAGGCCGCACCGCTGCTACGCGCCGCCTACAACAACGCCCAGGGTCGGGAACTGTACCGGGCCGTGGGCGGGCTCGCCGCTCTGGCCGGGGTCTGCGCCTACGACGCCGACCAACAACCCCTGGCCCAGCGGCACCTGCTGACCGCCCTGCGGCTGGCGAAAGCCTCCGGCGACCGGGCCTTCGGTGCCTACGTGGTCGCGCTCATGGCCAACCAAGCTCTCTACCTCGACGAGTACCGGCTCGTCGTGCAGTACGCCCAAGCCGGCCTCCGGGCCGCCGGCACCGTCATCAGCCCGGCCCTGACCGCGGACCTGCACGCGCTCGCCGGGAAGGCGTACGCCCGCATGGGCGACGCGACCGGTAGCCACCAGCACCTCCGGCACGCCGAAACCGTCGCCGAGCGCATCATCCACGACGGGGGCCCAGCCGAGGTGTCCTACGTCCAACCCGGCCTGGTCGAAACCCAGGTTGCCGAGGCACTGCGTCGGCTCGGCGACCTCACCGCCGCGCAGACCTACGCCGAGGAATCCGTGCGGACCGGCACCACCACCCACCTACGTGGTCAGGTCCACCGGTACGCGGGACTGGCACTCATCCTCACCGCACGAGGTGACCTCGACCGCAGCGCGGAGACAGCGTCCCAGATGCTCGACCGGGTCACCGGCATGGAATCCGGGCGCCTGCATGACCGGGTAACCCAGGTCATCTCCGCCCTACGCCCCCACGCGGCCCACCCCGCAGTCGCCGATCTCCTCGAACGCGCCCGACCGCACCTATCGATAGGAACCTAATGCGCTGGAAAGTTCACTCCGAACGCGACCTTTACCGCGACCGATGGGTCCACGTCGCCAGCGCCGACGTGGAACTACCCGATGGGCGGCACCTCGACCACCGCATCATTCGCACCGCAGCACCCGGAGCTGGACTTGCTGTCGTCACCGACAACAAGGTTCTCCTCATCTGGCGACACCGGTTTATTACCGACACCTGGGGATGGGAAATTCCTCATGGCAGCATCTGCCCTGGCGAAGACGCAGCCGACGCCGCCGCCCGGGAAGCCGAGGAAGAAACCGGCTGGCGACCGGCACGACCGATCCGCCCGCTCGTCTACAGCCAACCCTCACCCGGCCTTATGACCAGCGAACACCACATCTTCAGAGCCGACGTCGCCACCTATATGGGCCCACCCAAAGACGGCTTTGAGAGTGACAAGGTCGAGTGGGTACCACTTACCGACGTCCCGGAACTCATCAATAAAAAGCAAATCGTCGCCGGAACAACCCTCGTCGCTCTGCTCTATCTGCTCGCCCATCGCTCCACAGCCGGATAAAGCTCTCGCAACAGCACTCAAGACGAGGATCAACTAGGTCTGCCTCGTCCGCCGCCAACGCCCGACCGGTGATCAATACTCGGTACCCGGCGGCATCGTTCACACGGGCGAGACGGTACCGGCCGCCCTCGTCCGAGAACTCAAGGAAGAACTCGACCTCGACGTTGCCAGTCTGGCCCATCAGTCCGACCTGCACTGGATGCAAGACCAGGTCATGACTCGGCCAGGCAAGCCTGAGTTCTTTCGCCGGAACCCGCCTTCTACACCTGCTCCAGGTGCCCGGACACGTCCGCGACACACTGGCAGCCGCCGAGCAGGGTGTGTCGTTAAAACGGTGTAACTCCGAACGAAGGAGACACCGAGATGGGGAATGTGAAGATCGTGTCAAGGGCCATGACGGACGCTGACACGCCGGTGGTGCC
>NZ_JBNCKT010000223.1:0-3646 GCF_049841675.1 Micromonospora sp. DT4 | reverse complement strand
CAAGATCATGCCAGCCACAGCCACCACAGTAGACCGCAGCCCCGCTCAGCCGATCAACTCAAGCTGAATACGTACGTCCGACCGCTTCGACGTCAGCTCGTCCACCATTCAGATGGTCTACGTCCGTCTGGAGGCGTTGCGGGTCATTCGGCGGCACCAGGGCAAGGGCATCTTCGTGACCGATCCGAAGACCTGGATGCGGGAGCCGTAGGTGGCGTGGGACATCTCGGAACACGCCGCCTGCGCGGGTGGTCTCGCCACACGAGTGGCGAACCTGCGGCAGCGCTTTCCCGACGCGTTCGTGACGTGCGACGTCGCCGACCAATTCTCCGGGCCCGAACTCATCTGCTGGAACGCGCATCCGCGCGAGACCTGGGTGTGGGTGTTCGAGTCGGATGGCCCTGCGGGGGTGCGGCGAGCTTCGGCCCGGCTGGAGCAGTTCCTCGCGGCCCTGCACGAGCTGACCGCTGTCGTGGACAAGGCGGTGGTGGCCGGCCCGAACGACGTCTTCGACAAGGAGTCCGTCACCGCGTCCAGTTGCATCGGCGTGGATGGGCGGATCGAGGTCCGGAACGGGCCCACGGACGGCATTCAGCTGTTCCGGGCCTTCGGTATCGATGGTTTCGACGACATCGCTGAGCGGGTCGCGATCAACCTCGTGCTTGGTGCCGCTCACAAGGCGGACCGTGACTCCCGGCTGGCGCTGGGTTTCCGACGTGATGGTCTCTCCGTGCACTCGCCTGGTGACGAATAGCATTGACGTACGTCGCTGTGCATTCCGTGGTCGACGGATCTCCCCTCTTGGGCGAACACCCTTTACGTTCATGCTCTGTCCCGTCGCATACCACGTCGAGGCGCGGTCTGGGGCGCCGTCCACAGGAGTGCGGGCTGTCCACAGGGGCACCCGCGCGGACGGTGTGCGATGGCGCGGTACGGCAGGTTCGTCCCATGGACTCGCGACTGTGCGCGCTCATGGCCTCCAGCGGTGGGTTGTCCACCTGGGGGGATGGTGCGGGCGGCACCCGAATGGACGGTGCAGGCCGCGTGCTGGGCTGGTCGGCTGGTCCGGGCGCTGCCCGGGGTCTACCTGGACGCCACCCTGCTCTCCGACACGGACACGGAGGCGCCGGTCCTGGCCCGCGTAGAGCCCGAACTGGCGCGGCGGGCGACTCTCGCGTACGCCGACGGTCGGGGCGCGCTCAGTCGGCTGACCGCGCTCGACGTGTGGGGTCTGCGCCGCCAGCCACCCGGCGAGCCGGTGTACGTCGACGTACCGATCGGCTCGGGTCTGCGTGACCGTGCGCCGTTGGTTCTCCGCCACCGCACAGGGTTCGCGGCCGAGCCGCCGCAGGTGGTGGTGCGAGGCGGGTTCCCCGTGACGCGACTCGACCGGACCCTGGTGGACTGTTGGCCGCTGCTGCCACCGGTCGACCGTCCCGGGCCCGTCATCCATGCGGTCAACGACCGGTTCACCACCCCGCAGCGGCTCGTCGCGGCCCTGGCCGACATGCCCCACCTGACCGACCGTGCGACGCTGCGCGCTCTGGTGGGCCGGCTCGCCGCCGGTTGCCGTAGCCCACTGGAGATCTGGGGCCACGACCACGTGTTCACGGGGGCGGGCATGCCTGCGTTCATCCGGCAGGCACCGGTGCGAATCGGCGGACGGACCATCTACCTTGACATGTTCGCCGAGACCGAGCGCGTCAATGTCGAGCTGGACGGCGCCACCACCCACGGCGACCCGGCCGAACGCGAGATCGACCTTCGCCGCGATGCCCTGCTGGCAACCAGGGGAATCCTCGTGGTCCGCTTCACCCACCGCCGCCTAATGGCCGACCCCGACGAGGTGCGCCAGCAGACCCTGGCGATTCTCGCCAGCCGCCGCTCATGATCACTTGATGGTCACCAGTTCTCCGGGACCTCTGGCAACTGGTCGGCATCAAGTGATCATGAGCAGCGGCAGCGGCAGCGGCAGCGGCAGCGGCAGCGGCGGCAGCGGCAGGGGCGTCAGGGGGTTGTGGCGAAGGCTAGGGCGCCGCAGCCGGCCACCAGCAGGAACAGGGTCAGCAGGATGAGGCTCACGATCGCGCCGGGGCGTCGGATGACCGGCTTGCCGGGGTCGAGCGGCGCGGGCAGGTGCGCCGCGACACCCGGCGTGGGCTGGGGCGGGGAGAGCCGCAGGATGCGACGCAGCCGGAAGCGGTCGACGCCGAGGAAGATCGGAATGCCGATGACCCCGATTCCCCACCAGCCCGCGAGCAGGGTCTTGTTCGTGTAGTGGCGGTACAGGGAGAGGCCGCAGGTGCGGCACATCCAGCCGCGTTGGGCGGAGACGACGTACAGGATCACGATGCTCGTCATCGACTGGAACGACACGTGGGCGGCAGGGTGGCTGCCGCAGAACTGGCACTCGCCATCGGCGGGCGGGCGCAGGGCCGGGGGCGGCACGGCCCCGGAAGTGGGCATCGTCGACATTGTTGGCTCCGAGGGGCGAGGGGTCAGTTGGCCGGGGTGGGGTAGCGCTCCCCGCCGTACTGGCGGAGCGCCGCCGTGACCTCGTCGCGTGACTGCCGGGTGTTCCGCAGGTCGGCGATGTGGTAGCCGCGCAGGCCGGTCAGCTCGACGTCGGGCGGCACCGGGCGCTGGGTCTGGTCAGCCACCCACACGGTCAGCATGCTCGGCTTCTCCAGCTTGCCGGCGTTGGGTCGCTTCTCGATCGCGACCCGGGCCACCTCCGACCACGCGAACTGTGTCGTGGCCGCTCCCTTGGTCCGGGTGATGCCCTGCTCGCCGATGCTGACGGCGAACGCCTCGCGGCTCTCTCGCACCGCGCCGATGCCACCGATCAGGGCCAGCAGCGCCGCCGCGTAGCCGACCCAGTTGCCGAAGGTGAACTCCCGGCCCATCGCCGCCAGCAGTTCCGGCGAGAACAGCAGGAAGACGGCGAGCACGAGCAGCGCAGGCCCCTTGGCGTACGGCTTCCAGTTGCGTTCGAGTTCCATTGTGTTTCTCCCCCGTGCCTTCCCGAGCGGAAGGACGGGAGGATACTAGCCAGTGGTGATCAAGATTTGGTTGCGCGGTGGTGAAGAAGTTCGCCGATCCAGCGCGCAGCGTCCCGCTGGGCGGCGAGCAGGTGCTCCCGGGCGTCCGCCAGCTCCTGGTCCGTGCCCTCGTCGAGGTGGTCGCCGAGGATCGTCGCCCACTGCCGGCTCAGCTCCTCGGCGTACGTCGCCCTGCGCATCTGCTCGTCGAACTGGTACTCCATCCGCACCATCGCATCGACGTGCGGTCGGAGCGCCGGCATGATCCGCTCGTCGAGGCGTACGGCGGCGTCGGGTCGGCAGGTCACGAGGACGTCCCCGCGCCGGTAGGACCACTCGGGATCCTCGGCGAGCGCCCGCTGCAACGCCACCTCCAGGTCGGCCGCCCGGTGCGGTGGCAGGTCCCGGGCGGCATCGGCGGCGAGTCGGGTCAGGCGCTGGATCGCGTTCGGCTGGAAGTACCCCACGTACCAGCTCAGCACCTCGGCCCGCAGGCTCGCCGGCGACGACCAGGCGAAGGTGGCGCGGACATATTGACCAGTAACCCAAAGGTGCCGTGGTTAGCCGGCTGCGTAGCGGACTTCTGGCTTGCCGAACAAGGCTTT
>NZ_JBNCKT010000222.1:0-3742 GCF_049841675.1 Micromonospora sp. DT4 | reverse complement strand
CCACGCCCGCGACATCACCCTGGAAATCCTCACCGGCATCTGCGCCGGCGTACACCACCCCGGCGGCGCCACCCTCGGGGTTGAGGAAGATCCGTCCAGGAATTAACGCTAAGGATGATCTTGGGGGTGGGGCAGCGAGCGCGTGGTGAGGGCACGTACGGTGTCCGGCTGTGCCCGTCGAGTTCCTATCTGATGATCAGGCCGCCGCGTACGAGCGGTTCGTTGGCGACCTCACCCGCTCGGAGTTGGAGGGCTTCTTCCTGCTAGACGGCACCGCGCTGGACCTGATCGCGAACAAGCGCGGGGCGCACAACCGGCTCGGGTTCGGGCTCCAGATCGGGACCGTGCGCTACCTGGGTCACTTCCTGACCGAGGACCCGCTGGATGTGCCCTGGTCAGCGGTGGAGTACATCGCCAGCCAGTTGGACATCGCGGACCCCTCGGTCATCAAGCGGTACACCGAGCGACAACCGACGGCGTACGAGCACTCGTGGGAGATCCGGGCCGCGTACGGGTACCGCGACTTCGCCGACCCGGGGGTACACGACCCGCTCGTGGAGTTCATGTCCGCCCGGGCCTGGATCCACGCCGAGGGCGCGGTGGCGCTGTTCGAGCAGGCCAAGGCGTGGCTGCGCCGCGAGCGGGTGCTGCTGCCAGGGGTCAGCGTGCTGGCGCGGCTGGTGGCCGCGGTGCGGGAGGAGACCGACCAGCGCATGTACCGCACCCTCGCGGAGGCAGCGGCCGGCGCCGACGTGGAGCTGCCGCTGCGGCTGCGCGATCTGCTGGAAGTGCCCGAGGGCAAGCGGTTCTCCGAACTGGAGCGGCTGCGCAAGGGTCCCCGGCGGGACTCCGGCCTCGCGATGAGCGGATGCTCGACGCCTACACCCACGTCGGCAGCCTGAACACCAGCATGGACCAGCTCCCCGTCACCGTGGCCGCGCTACTGGTCGCCGACGCCTGCAACGTCGGCCTGGTCCCGGTCACCCGCCCCGGCGACCCGGCCCTGTCTCGCGACCGGCTCTCCCACGTCGACCAGAACTACGTACGCGCCGACACGCACGCCGTCGCCAACGCCCGGCTGGTGGACTACCAGGCCCGCATCGGCATCACCGACTTGTGGGGCGGCGGTCTGGTCGCCTCCGTCGACGGGCTGCGCTTCCGGGTACCGGTGCAGACCATCCAGGCCGGCCCCAGCCCGAGGTTCTTCGGCTACAAACGCGGCATCACCTGGCTCAATGCGGTCAACGACCGGTTCGCCGGCCTCGGCGCGATCATCGTCACCGGCACCGTGCGCGACAGCCTCTACATCCTCGACACCCTGCTCAACCTCGACGCCGGACCCAAGCCGGAGATGGTGGCCACCGACACCGCCTCCTACTCCGACATCGTGTTCGGCCTGTTCCGGCTGCTGGGCTACCGGTTCTCCCCACGCATTGCCGACGTGGGCGGTACCGGCTTCTGGCGGGCGGACGTGCCCGGGCAGCCGGCCGGGGACTACGGGCCGCTTTCCGCGATCGCCCGCAGCAAGGTCAACCTGGACCGGATCGTCACGCACTGGCCGGACATGCTGCGGGTGGCCGGCTCCCTGATCACCAACCAGGTCCGCGCCTACGACCTGCTGCGGATGCTGGCCCGCGACGGGCACCCCACCCCACTCGGGCAGGCCCTGGCCGAGTACGGACGCATCCCGAAGACCCTGCACCTGCTCGCGATGGTCGACCCGGTCGACGAGACCTACCGGCGCACCGTGACCCGGCAGCTGAACATCGGCGAGTCCCGCCACGCCCTCGCGCGCAAGATCCTGCACGGGCACCGCGGCCTGGGTCGGCTGCCGCGTATTAGTTGAGATCATTTTTGTTGCAGTCGAAGATTGCGTTACTTAGTGTGATGAGTTGTGTATTTTTGTCGGGGTGCTGTGGTACGAGGTTGGCGATGGCGGTGACCCAGTCTTTCCGTTCGTTGGTGTTCAGTTGGGTGGAGTTTTTCGTGACGTGGTGCAGGGCGGCGGTTTCGCCTTCGCGGAACATGATGTCGACCGCTTCCATGGCGGCTTTGGCGCTGGTGGTGGGGTGTCCCGAGTCTTCGATGAGCGTGACGCGCTGGTCGACGGGGATGCCGCGGGCGTGGTCGTTGAGCAGGATCAGGTTGCGGTCGCTGGGGGTTTGCTGTTCTTGGTAGTCCAGGACGAGGGGGGCGCGTTCGGGGGTGCCGAGTTCACCGAGCAGTGGTCTGGTTTTGCGGAACCAGGCGTCTGGTTCGGTGGCCGTGATGATGGCGTCGAGTTCGCCGCGCGCGAGTTCGGTGCGCAGTGTGTCGCGGTACTCGGTCAAAAGGTCGAGTTTGGCTGCCCGGTCGGGGGTGAGTAGGAGTTTGGCGAGCGCGGGTGTCACCGGACGCGGGCGGATGTGGGCGGGAGTGGCGGCCGCCTTCTTGACCAGCGGCTTGGTGAAGCTTTCACCTCTGGTGATGGTGGTGGGGCCGTTGGTGATTAGCCAGATGTTGTCCAGATTCACGCTGGTCGTGGCATGGGTGCCCGTGGCGTTGCCCGGGACGCGGTGCAGGATGGTGACGCCGTAAGTCTGTGACATCTGCTTGAGCGGCGCCGAGGGGCTGTCGGTGGCGATGACCAGGGGCTGTTGCTGCTTCAACGCGAACTGCTGCACCAGACGCCGCAGGTCCCGCAGATCATCCCCGCGCCCCTGCTCGTCAAGAGCCGGGCGCAGCATGATGACCGGAGCCGTCACAGCGGCCCCGAGCACCGTCTTGCACATGCGCGCCAGCAGCCTTTTCGTCTTCGCCGCGGCCGACCCCTGCGGCTCGGGACCCACCCAGTACAGGACCGACCCGCCCGCTTCCGCTTCCCGCACGACACCCGGCGGCAGGATGACCGACTCCCTCACCACCGCCACACCAGAGCCTGACGCACCCTCCCACGGCAAGGGCCGACGACCCACAGCCAGATTGGCGACCTTCTGTGTTGTGGCGGACACCGACCGCAACTCCCCACCGGCAGCCCCCTTTGGGCGGCCAAGAACGGCCGGCTTGGTGGCCTTCTGTGTTGTGGCGGACACCGACCGCGACTCCCCACCGGCCGCCCCCTTTGGGTGCACAAGAAAGGTCTTGTCGCCCCGAGACTCCGTCTGCAACCCACGGGCGTTCAGAGCCTGAGCGATCATCCCCTGCGGATCCACACGCCCCTGGTAGATGAGAGCACCCATCCGTCTGCCGAAATCAATGACGTCCCCCGTTTCCGGGAGCGTGACCCGGGTGTCGTATGCAGGGATCTTTCCCGCCCTTGTGGAGTCGCCTTTGCACCAGACGTCATAAGCGGCGAACGTCTCCTTGTCCTTCTCTGCCTTCTCGGCAACAGTGACAAACATGCTCTTGTCTCGGGGGATTCGAATCTTGTTGCGGTTGACCTCCGGCTGGAAACCGCTCTCGTTTAGAACATCGAAGAGTCTCTGATGAAACAAAAATCCCATTTGCCGCAAAACCTGAAATGTTTGCCCGACGGGGTGAACCTTCCCCCCGGCACCCTTCACCTCTTCTGCTTCGGCGGGAATTTTGCCCCAGTTCTTGCCATCTGGCCCCACCCAAATCCGAATCCCCGCGATCCGCTCCTGACTTTCCTCTTTCTGCTTGTCCGATAGCTTCCGGGGCTTCGGTGGCGGCTCCCCGGGTACCCTAAAGCCATCAAATTTCGATGTGTCGCCCTCATTCAGGTAGATGACCTCGAAGCCGC
>NZ_JBNCKT010000221.1:0-3789 GCF_049841675.1 Micromonospora sp. DT4 | reverse complement strand
TGCACATCATCACCCAGCCACAAACCATCCCCCAGCGACAACTGCGGTCGCGCCGTACCGAGGACAAGACCACCGCGAGCTGCCGGATCCAACCCACGTGCCACGGCCTGCGACGACCCCGCCACCGTATCGAGCACCCGTGTCCGTTGATCCACCGTCGCCGGCGTCGGTTGGCGGATGTCGTGCGACAGCGGAATGAGCGTCAGCCCGGTCATGTCCAGCGGCAACCTGCCCAGCCGGCCCGTTTGCGGGTCGACGACGGCGACTCCGCGCTCATCGCGAATGCCGACGAACACGTGGCTGACCTGACCCTCGGGCCGGTGCACGGCGATCAGCGCCCGCGACCCGGGGCGGCCGCCCGCAAGGCCTGCACGGCCGCATCGATGGTCGGGACCCCGTACACCCGGTGCTCATCATCGGCCAAATCCAACACCTGCCGCTGATAGTTGAGCAGGTTGACGCCCTCCAACGGCTCGGTGATGGCCGTCTCGAAGACCAAACTCCCGTCCCGCAACGAGAGATCCAGGGAGAGCGCCGCCATGACACAGTTGGTCACATACTCGCCGCCAGCGGCACGACCCGGGTTGATCTGGCCCAGCCAGGGGTACGCCGCGTGCAACGACTCGTCGGTGTAGTCCGACGCCACTTCCCATGTCTCAACGTCAGCACCGGCGGAGCCGAAGCGTGCGGTTTCGATGTCCCCCGCCTGCGATTGACGGGGTTGTTGCGGTGCCGACCATTCCAGCCACAGCACCACACTGCGCTTGTTCGCGGCAACCGCAGCCCGTTGCGCGGGGTGCGCGCTTTCGCTGACACCAGCGCCTCTGCTGCGGTGCTGGACGGTGACCAGGGATGGCGCCATGCCAACGCCGTCCAGGTGCTGGTACGCGGATGCCGTGAGGGCTTCAGCCACGGCTTTCGCCCGTTGCGCTCCGGCATTGCTTCCGATTCTCTGCCCGCCGCCCTCCACGAAGACCGTCGCCGCCGAGCCGCTGGCGACGATCCGCTGCACGATCCGCCGCGCGACCTTTTCCACCTCGGAACGATGCTCAGCTGTCAGGTCACTGCTGCGCGACTCGAACGGAAACAAGGCGGTGATATGCTGATTGCTGTTAGTTGCAGCCTGGATTGCTGCCGTGGAACGGGCAACCTGACGGATGTGAGTCTCCAGGCCGTCGAGGTTGCGCTTGATCTCGTCTATAACGCCTCGCAGCTTGGCCCCATGGTGGCGGAGTTCCAGCAGGATAAGGCGATCTCCGTTGTCGGCCATTCGCGCCTTGTCGAAGTGGGTGCGGATGCCGAAAACACTGTCATGGTTGAGTTCGGGATTGCTGGGAGATTCCCCGAGTAATACGTTGTCGAGCAGGCTGCCCAGACGATAGTCGATATCCGATCCCAGCATTATATGGTCGAGGAGGTCGCCGCCTTCGGTTGCGTCCAGATACGTTTGAATCCGGGGAAACGCCACCAGTGCGTGCGCGGCAAACATGGTTCTAAGCTCATTCGCGTTCGCCTGCACCCAGGTCTTTGCCCACGGGGAAAGTAGATCCCGGATGGCTGCCAGGGAAGTTCGAGAGGCCGCCAGCAACTGATTCTTGACCAAAATTTCTGGAAACTCTGCGTGCACGTCGGCAAGGCCCACTACGGGTGCGAGAACGTGCGTGTACGCCAAGGCCACCAGACCGCGAACATCCATGATGTCACGCGCCAGCGAGGCATCCGTGGGTTGTAGTCCGCCGCCGGTCGTGCTGGCGGCGTGCATCGCCGATCGGTAGAGCCCCGATACCTGATCGGCGAAGTCAATCGCCGCCAGGGTTGGTCGCGCTCGGATTCGGTTCCAGGTGCACCCTGCAGCGAATTGCAGCAGCTGATACGCGCCCGCCAATGGGACGCCCACGGTGCATTGCATGTAGATGTCGTTCACAAATGGCCCGTAGGAGCGGGGGCGGGTGTAGCCATTGAGGTGATAGTCGTTGAGAACAATCTCGTTGTCCTGACGAAAGCCATTACTATCGTTGAACAACGCCTTCAGGGAAGGTGACTTATTCTCGTCTGCCGCCTGTTGCAGCATCTGCAGCATCTGTGTGAAGTCGCGCCACACCTCGTCGCGTGACCGGTAGCCGGTCTCGCCGTCGAGGATGTTGTACGGCTTCGACACCAACTCAATAATTGTTTCGCCTGCGTAGGCGACGTCGAGGTGGATATCGAGGTTGCGCGAGGTCGCTATACCTTGTATGCCTTGATCGTTGACCACGTCGACCGGGACATCGGTTTTGAATCGTGTTTCTGCTTCGAAGCCGATGGCGCCGGCGCGGCGGTCCGGTGACAACACGGTGAGCGGATGCTCGTTCGGGACGTTGATGTTGTGGGTAAGGGGCAGGAAGGCGACGTCGGTGATCACCTGCGGGGGGCGGGCGAAACCGCCACGCTGACCGTCGAGGAAGCTAACACCGTACGCGTCGTGCACCACGTTGAACGCGTGCGACGTGCGGGCGTCCTCGCCGTGGACCAGCACGAGGCCACGGGCACCCCGCTGGGCGGCGGCCATCACGTCATGGACAGCTTCGAGGTCTCCGAACAAGTAGACCCGACTCTCCCCGTCGGGCAAGCCGAGCGTCTGCGCCTGATAGTTCGCCAGGTAGGACTCCGGCAACCCCCGATCTTCCGGCCCGGTGGCGGTGCCCACGCCGCTGGCCTGGTGACCATGGCCGTCGATCAGCGACAGGTCGACAGCGATCGCGGTGATGACGCAGTTCAGCGTGAAGGCATCAGCAGTCGGAGCCCCCTCCCGCTCAGGATTGACACCCCTGAGCCAGGGATACGCCAACGCGGAGCCGTCGACCAGAGCGCTCGCCTTCTCCGACACGTCCGCGGGGGCGATGCTCAGCGCGCCCGGACGTCGAGGCAGAGTCGCCGCCCGTACGCCCGACGGGGTGTCATGCAGGAGCCCGACGCCGCCGGGAAACCGCAGTGCCAACACGGTCGCGGCGGTCTCGTCACCGCGCGCGCCAACCATGACCAGCGCAGCCGCACCAGGCTCCAGAGCCGCCATGGCACGCCATAGCCCCATCACCTCACCTTCGACAAACGACGCCTCCCCGGCCGAGGTAGCGAGTTCGTCGATACCAGCGACGCCACCAATCCGGTCGATGAGGGTGTCCAGGATGAGCCGTGGAATGCCCAACTCGGCCCGATCGGCATCAACCAACCGGACCTGGCTGAGCATCGGTGGGCCAGTCAGCACCTGCGACAGACTGACATCAAGATCACGGCGAGTGCCCGAATATTCGGTGAATAGATGAGGCTCCGGCAACACCAGCACGTATTTCGCGACGGCCGGAGTCAGCGCGGGAAGCCCCTGAGCATCGATCGCCACGATCCGCTCGCCTTGCACCCCGGCGAGCGCGTTACCGGAAACAAGAACGGGCAACCCCAGCGCATCCGCACGAGCAAACGCGCCAGCCTCGTCGAGCCCCACAGCTACCGACCGCGCCGACCCGTCCACCAACTGCACCACCACGCCCGGCGGTTGCGCCAACAGCATGTCCCGAACCACCGCCGAATTGACCGCCTCCGACGCCACGTGCAGCAGGTGCGCGCCAGGCACTACCTGGGCATCGAACACCTCAGACGGCACCAAGCCCTGCTCCAGGCTCACATACATGCCCGCCGGCAGCCACGTGACCAGGAACTCGCGACACCCATCCGCCATCTATTGACCCGTAACCCAAATGGTTTGTGATCGTTTGGGGTGTATGGGCGTTACGGTGCGGGACGCGCGTCGGCTTT
>NZ_JBNCKT010000220.1:0-3801 GCF_049841675.1 Micromonospora sp. DT4 | reverse complement strand
GCGCGAAGCCGCCCGACGCATCAACGCCGAACGACTTCTCACTGCGTAGCCGTCCAGTTACCCGACAGTCTCTCAGGTACGAGGGGTTGGCCGCCTGCGGCTGTCGGAACACCTCCAGGGTGGCAAGCCGGTCGTCGGCGCGCAACGCCTGCCGGGGCACCCGGTCCGGCTCGGCGAGGATGGGCAGGTCCAGCGGAACCGACCAGGGTCGCCCCGGTGGCCCCGCCTCGGCCGGCCCGGTGACCCACCCGAGGCCCCACACCCCGTACGGCAGGCGGGCGCGGCTGCCGCTGGCCCAGAACACCACCGGCTGCCCGGCCCGCATCAGCCGGGCCCGGTAGCCGGGGCGTACGCACCAGTTCGTCACCAGGGGCTCGCGGGCGAAGCGGGCGGCGAGGTCGACCGTGTCCGCGTTGCCCTTTATCAACCAGGCGCCCAGGTCGTCGAGGCGTACCCGTGGCTCGGTCATCGCCTCATCCTGCCCCGACCGACACCCGTCCCATCAAATGATCATGTGGGTCCAGTAGGTCAGCCAGAGCACGAACAGCACGCCCTGCACGACCGCGAGCGCCGCCGTCAGCCACACGTCGACGCTCGCGCGACGGGCCCAGCGGGCCAGCACCAGGGCCACCGGGAACGCGGCCAGCAGGTATCGCAGCAGACTCTTGTAGACCGCCGGGCCCATCGACAGCGGCACCAGCACCATGAGCACGCCGTAGACCAGATAGGGCAGCTCCCGGCGGCGGAACCCGACGGCCAGGACGGCCAGCACGATCAGGGCGAACAGAACCCGGGCGGCGTCGCGCGGCTCGCCGGTGAGGCCGCCGAGCACCACCGGCACCGGGTTCTGCGCCTTGATCCCCCAGCCGACCTGCTGGGCGTGCTGGTAGGCGAACCAGTCCCCGCCGCGCCACCGGCAGAACGCCATGAAGGTGAACCATCCGGCGGGCAGCAGCAGCAACGGCCAGCCGGTCCGCAGGTACGCGAGCAGGGCGCGTGGACCGAGCCGCCACTCGTGCTGACGCAGCAGCACCAGCGCCAGCGCCACGGCGACGAGCAGCCCGAGAGACCGGCTCATCGCCAGGAAGTAGCCGACCACGCCGACCAGCAGCCACCGGCGATGCTCGGCGTAGTAGAACGCGGCCAGCGCGAGGCAGACGAACAGCGACTCGGTCAGCGCGGCCTGGAATAGGAAGGCCGTCGGCAGGAGCACCAGGTAGCGGGTGAAGCGACGCGCCGCGTCCGCGTCGCCGAACAGCAGCTCGGCCAGCCGGTAGCCGTACACCAGGGCGCCCAGGAACGCGACGTTGCTGATCAACAGCAGGGCCAGCGCGTTGTCGCCGCCGAGCAGCGCGCCGACCGGCCGGGCGAGGAAGGGGTAGAGCAGCGGAAAGCCGAAGTCCCCCCACGGCCGCCCGGTCAGCGGCAGCTCGCTCAGCCGTAGGTAGAGCAGTGCGTCCCAGGCGAACCAGAAGGAGATCCACCGATGCCCGGAGACCTCGCGCTGCTGCGCCCACATCAGCGCCTCGTCGGGCGGCGGCGCGCCGGGTATGCCGTCCCAGGCGTGCAGGACCAGCAGGCCAAGCAGGGTCAGCAGCAGCTTCGCGCCGAGAAAGAGCCCGATGACGTACGGCCAGGGCGGCGGCACCCGGCGGACCAGCCGCCCGGCCGCGCCGGCCAGCGCCGTCGCACGCCGCCGGCCGCTTCGCCACCGGTGCATCCGCCCCGCTCCCCCGGTCCGCCGAACCGCCCGCCGCCCTCCTCGTTGTACGCCCCGGAGGACCGCGCGGGAGGAGAAACCCGCCAGGATCAGGAGGTGACATCTCGGGCATAACGGGTAGGCATGCCGCCTCGACCAGTGGCAGGGAGTACGGGGGCATGAGCGAGCAGCACGGCACGGTGGTCATCGGCGCGGGTCCGGCGGGGCTCACGGCGGCGTACGAGTTGCTCCGGCACGGGCTGCCGGTCCGGGTCTTCGAGGCCGACGAGGTGGTCGGCGGGATCAGCCGTACCGTGGAGCGCGACGGGTGGCGCTTCGACATCGGCGGGCACCGGTTCTTCACCAAGGTCCCCCGGGTGGAGGCGTTCTGGCACGAGATCCTGCCGGACGAGGACTTCCTGACCCGACCCCGGATGAGCCGGATCTTCTACCGGGGCGCCCTGTTCAACTACCCGCTCAGCGCGACGAACGCCCTACGCAACCTGGGGTTGCCGGAGGCGGTGCGCTGCCTGGGCTCGTACGCGCGGGCGCGCCTGCGTCCGCCCCGCGACCAGTCGCACTTCGAGGGCTGGGTGTCGGCCCGGTTCGGGTGGCGGCTGTACTCGATCTTCTTCAAGACGTACACCGAGAAGGTCTGGGGTATGCCGGCGGACCGACTGCGGGCCGACTGGGCCGCGCAGCGGATCAAGAACCTGTCGCTGGCCACGGCGATCCGCAACGCGGTGCTGCCCCGCCGCCGCCGCACCGACGTGACCAGCCTGATCGAGGAGTTCCAGTACCCGAAGTACGGGCCGGGGATGATGTGGGAGCGCTGCGCCGAAGAGGTGCGCCGACGCGGCGGGGAGGTGTCGACCGGCACCTGGGTGACCGCCGTGCACCGCGACCCGAAACGACGTCGGGCGATCAGCGTGACGCTCAACGGCGCGGGCGGGCAGCGTACCGAGCCGGCCGACGACGTGATCTCGTCGATGCCCATCTCGGAGCTGGTCGCCGCGCTCCGCCCGCCCGCGCCCCCGGAGGTGCTGGCCTGCGCCGCCGACCTGCGCTACCGCGACTTCCTGACCGTCGCCCTGGTGGTGCCGGCCGAGTTCTCGTTCCCCGACAATTGGATCTACGTGCACGACCCGGCGGTGAAGGTGGGCCGGATCCAGAACTTCGGCTCCTGGTCGCCGTACCTCGTCAAGGACGGACGCACCTGCCTGGGCCTGGAGTACTTCGTCTTCGAGGACGACGAGATGTGGCGTACCCCCGATGTCGATGTCGTGGCCCTGGCCACCGCGGAGCTGGAGCGGTTGGGCCTGGTCCGCCCGGGCGTGGTCGAGGCCGGGCACGTCGTGCGCATGCCCAAGGCCTACCCGGTGTACGACGAGCGTTACCAGCACAACGTGGACGTGATCCGGGCCTGGCTGGCCGAGGCCGTGCCGAACGTGCACCCGGTGGGGCGCAACGGCATGCACCGCTACAACAACCAGGACCATTCGATGCTCACCGCGATGCTCACCGTCGAGAACATCGTCACCGGCAGCACGCACGACGTCTGGTCGGTCAACGTGGAGCAGGACTACCACGAACAGTCGACCGACGGCGGCGGCCGGCGGGGCACCGGCCGGGACGCGCCGGTGCTGCCGAGCCGGATCATCACCGCACCGATCACCGCTCCCGAGGGTGCCCGCGCAGCCGGCGACGGCGGCCGATCCGCGCAGGCGCCGCTGGTCTGAATCGGCGCAGGAGTGGTCGGCGCGGTAGTGGGGGCCGGCGTCGTGGGAATGGTGACCACGCCCCGGTAGGTGCCGGGTTTGATGCTGATGGTGACCGGAACGCCGTTGTTCGCCGCGACACTGTCGATCGCCGCCTGCACGGTCGTGTAGTTGCCGCTGCCGTCGGCGGCCACGGTGATGGTTGCGGACGCGGACGCGGCAGAAGCCGTCGAGACCGCGGCGGCGAGAGCGCACACCGTCACCACCGCCACCGAGCGCACGCGGAGCACCCTGCCGGACGTCGTCATATTGACCAGTAATCCAAAGGTGCCGTGATCGTTGTCCGTGTATGGGTGTTGCGGTACGTGATGCGCGGCGGCTTTC
>NZ_JBNCKT010000219.1:0-3851 GCF_049841675.1 Micromonospora sp. DT4 | reverse complement strand
GCCGACGCGCGTCCCGCACCGTAACGCCCATACACCCCAAACGATCACAAACCATTTGGGTTACGGGTCAATAACCCAGTCGTGATACGGCCGTTACGAGGTAAACGTTGGAAAGGAAGTCGATGTTGGAAACTGTTGACTTCGGTGAGTGGACGGGTGCACCCTCACCTGTCATGCGGCGATGGCAGGGTGACGGCATCTACTTCGGCGGCGACTACAACCCCGAGCAGTGGCCCGAGCAGACCTGGCCGGAGGACGTCGAGCTGATGCGGCGGGCCGGGGTCAACCTGGTCTCCGTCGGCATCTTCTCCTGGGCGCTGCTGGAACCCCACCCCGGTCGGTTCGAGTTCGGCTGGCTGGACCGTGTGCTCGACCTCCTGCACGACGGGGGCATCCAGGTCGACCTGGCCACCGCCACCGCCAGTCCGCCGCCCTGGCTGGCCCGCGCGCACCCCGAGACGCTGCCCCGCCGGGCCGACGGCGCGATCCTCTGGCCGGGTGGGCGGCAGGCGTACTGCCCCAGCTCGCCGGTGTTCCGCGAACGGTCCCTGGAGCTGGTACGCGCGGTCGCGGGCCGGTACGCCGAACACCCCGCCGTCGTCATGTGGCACGTCTCCAACGAGCTGGGCTGCCACAACGTGCACTGCTACTGCGACGTCAGCGCCGAGGCGTTCCGCCGCTGGCTGCGTGAGCGCTACGGCGACCTGGGCCGGCTCAACGACGCCTGGGGCACCGCGTTCTGGAGCCAGCGCTACGGCGACTGGGCCGAGATCAACCCGCCGCGCACCGCGCCGACGTTCGCCAACCCCACGCAGCAGCTCGACTTCCTGCGCTTCTCCTCCGACGAGCAGCGCGCCCAACTCCGCGCCGAACGCGCGGCGCTGACGAGGCTGGTCCGTCAGCCGATCACCACCAACTTCATGATCGGCATGGCCAAGCACATGGACTACCACTCCTGGGCCGACGACGTGGACCTCGTCTCCAACGACCACTACCTGACCGCCGCCGACCCGCGGGCCCACCTCGGGCTGGCGCTCGCCGCCGACCACACCCGGGGCGTCGCCGGCGGCGACCCCTGGTTGCTGATGGAACACTCCACCAGCGCAGTCAACTGGCAGCCGCGCAACGTGGCGAAGCTCCCCGGTCAGCTCCGCCGCAACAGCCTGGCCCACGTCGCCCGGGGCGCCGACGGCGTGCTGTTCTTCCAGTGGCGCGCCTCCCGGGCCGGCGCCGAGAAGTTCCACTCCGCGCTGGTGCCGCACGCCGGCCCGGACACCAAGGTGTTCCGGGAGGTCTGCCAGCTCGGCGCGGACCTCAAGGCCCTCGCCGAGGTGCGCGGCAGCCGGGTCGACGCCGACGTGGCGATCCTGTTCGACTGGGAGGCCTGGTGGGCGGTCGAGCTGGACTCGCACCCGAGCGTCGACGTCACCTACACCGACGGGCTCAACGCCCTCTACGGGGCGCTGTGGCGGGCCGGCGTGACCACCGACATCGTCCATCCGTCGGCCGACCTCAGCGGCTACCGGCTCGTCCTCGTACCGACCCTCTACCTCGTCCGCGACGCCGACGTCGAGGCGCTGCACCGGTTCGTGGAGGCCGGTGGCACGGCGGCGGTCACCTACTTCAGCGGCATCGTCGACGAGAACGACCACATCCGCCTCGGCGGCTACCCCGGAGCGTTCCGGGACCTGCTCGGCGTACGCACCGAGGAGTTCTTCCCCCTGCGCGAGGGCGAGCCGGTCGCACTCGACGGCACCACCGCCGACGTGTGGACCGAGTCGCTGCACCCCGACGGCGCCGAGGTGCTGGCGTCGTACACCGACGGGTCCTTGCCGGGCGTGCCGGCGCTGACGCGGCGGCCGCTCGGCGCGGGCGCCGCCTGGTACGTCGGCACCCGGCTGGACGAGCCGGCCACCGACCGCCTGGTGGCCCGACTGCTCGACGAGGCCGGCGTCCGCCCGGCGGCGCAGGCGCCGACCGGAGTGGAGGTGGTACGACGTCGCGACGGCGAGCGGACCTGGCTGTTCGCGATCAACCACACCGAAGCCGAGGTACGCGTCGCCGTGCGCGGCACGGAGCTGTTGACCGGGACGCGGTGTACGGGTGAGCTGACAGTGCCGGCCGGCGAGGTGGCCGTGATCCGCGAGGACCGGTCGTAGTGTGGTCGACGGCCATGGTGCGAAGGAGGTTCCGCAGATGCTGGCCCAGCAGCGGCAGAGCGCCATCCTCGACCTGATCCGCCAGCGCGGTGGCGTACGGGTGAGCCACCTGGTCAGCCGGTTCGGCGTGTCCGACATGACGATCCGGCGCGACCTGGAGGTGCTGGCCGAGCGCGGCCTGGTGGACAAGGTCCACGGTGGCGCGACGCTGGCCGGGCCCGGCTCGGCCGACGAGCCCGGCTTCGCCGCGAAGTCGATCCGCCAGCAGGCGGAGAAGCGGGCCATCGCCGAGCGGGCGGCGACGATGGTGGAGCCGGGGATGGCCATCGCGCTGTCCGCCGGCACGACCACCGCCGCGCTGGCAACCCTGCTGTCCGACGTCCACGGGCTGACCGTGGTGACCAACTCGATCCCGGTGGCCGACGCCCTCTACCAGAACCCGCGCGCCGACCAGTCCGTCGTCCTGACCGGCGGCATCCGTACCCCGTCCGACGCGCTGACCGGCCCGGTGGCCGAGGCGGCGATCAGCGCGCTGAACGTCGACCTGCTCTTCCTGGGGGTGCACGGTCTGAGCCCGCGTACCGGCTTCACCACGCCGAACCTGCTGGAGGCCGGCGTCAACCGCTGCCTCATCGGGGCTGCCCGCCGACTCGTGGTGCTCGCCGACCACACCAAGTGGGAGACCATCGGCATCGCCACCATCGCCCCACTGGAGGCAGCCGACGTCCTCATCACCGACGTCGGGATACCCGCCGAGGCTCGCACCACGATCGGCGAACTGGTCGGCGAACTGGTCGTCGTCGACCCCGCCTGAAGGCCCGACCGCCCCCGCCCCCTGCCCCCTTGCGTCGATCATGGAGTTGTGGTGCCCGGATGGGGGCGTCTCGGGAACTTCGTCCGGCACCACAACTCCATGATCGATCTATGGGTCGTCGACAGACAGGCACGCGCCGACATGGTTGGCGTGCCGCGCGCAGCGGCGGCGGTCGGGCATGATCCGGTCGCAGAAAACCCAATGTCGTACGTGCTGCGCGTCCTCGGCCGACACCGTGATGCCGGCGACGTCGACCTCTGGCGTCGAGGCCAGCGACCGGGCGAGAGTGCGGGCCAGATCCAGCGTCCCGGCCAGGTCGGGAACCGCCACCGGCAGGTGGATCACGTGGCGGGGCGGTGGGTCGGTCGGGTCGGTCGGCTCGGTGAATGCCAGCACGGCGGCCCGAGGCAGCGGTACGAAGATGCGGTCCGGCGGGATCACCACTGCCGCCTTTCAGGCCAGGGGGCGCCCTGCCGGGCACGCAGCGCACGCTTGACCCGCGCGTTCTCCTCGCTGAGCAGCGCCAGATCGTGATGCAGTGCGGTCAGGTCGAGCGCGACGCGGTGCAGGAACCGCCGCACCTCCCGGGGGTCGAGGCCCCGCCGGCCGAAGCCGACGGTGGCGAACTGATGGTCGCGTACGTGCCGCGGATGCAGCCGGCTGCCGTCGTGGGGCGTGCCTCTGGTCATCGGTCACCTCTGTTCGTCGTCGGTCGACGGGTGCGTCGGGGTCGCTAGAGCACCCTTCTTCGTGGTAGGTATTCGTCCAAGTCGGTTCGGAGCCGGGATTCGCATCTCCCGACGCTCTAGGGCCTGTCTTGTGGATCATGGTTGGTGGGGTAGGAACATCACGGGTGTCCGGAGTGTTACCCGAGCGCT
>NZ_JBNCKT010000218.1:0-3926 GCF_049841675.1 Micromonospora sp. DT4 | reverse complement strand
GCCTTGTTCGGCAAGCCAGAAGTCCGCTACGCAGCCGGCTAACCACGGCACCTTTGGGTTACTGGTCAATATGTGGGGGCGACGATGCGGGCAGGAATCAGGGTTGCGGTGATCGGCGCCGGCGCGGCCGGCCTCGCCACCGTCAAGGCACTGCGCGACGCCGCGGTGCCGACCGTGTGTTTCGAGGCCACCGACCAGGTCGGCGGCCTCTGGGTGTACGGGGCGCCCGACTCGCCCGCGTACCGCACGCTGCACCTGAACACCAGCCGTGGCCGTACCGAGTTCGCCGACCACCAGATGCCCGCCGACTGGCCCGACTACCCGGACCACACCCGGGTCGCCGGCTACCTGGCCGACTACGCCGACCGTTTCGGGCTGCGCGACGCCATCCGCCTGCGGCACACCGTCGAGCGGGTCACCCGGCGCCCCGACGGCGCGTGGACGGTCGCCGCGACCGGGCCGGACGGACCGATCGAGGTCACCGTCGAGGCCGTGGTCGTCGCCAACGGTCACAACCGGGTGCCACGGCTGCCCGACCCGCCGTACCCCGGCGCCAGCACAGCCGAGCAGATGCACAGCCACGACTACCGTGGCCCCGAGCAGTTGGCCGGCCGGCGTGTCCTGGTCGTCGGCGGCGGCAACTCGGCGATGGACATCGCGGTGGACGCCTCGTACGTCGCCGAGCGGACCCTGTTGTCGCTGCGCCGGGGCGTCTGGGTGGTGCCCAAGTACCTGCTGGGACGCCCCTCGGACACCCTCAACGGCGCGCTGGCCCGCCGCCTCCCGTGGCGACTGCGCCAGCGCATCAGCCAGACGGTGCTCGCCACCGCCGTCGGCAACCCCGCCCGCTACGGGCTGCCCGCGCCGACGCACGGCTTCCTGCAGGACCATCCGACGCTCTCCGACGGCCTGCTGTCCCGACTGACCCACGGCGACGTCGAGGCCCGCCCCGGCGTCGCCGCCCTGGACGGCGACCGGGTCACGTTCACCGACGGTCGCGCCGACCAGGTCGACCTCATCGTCTGGTGCACCGGATACCGGGTGGAGATCGGGTTCCTGCCGCCCGAGCTGCTGGGCGGCGGGGCCGACACCCTCGCGCTGTACCGGCACGTGTTCCACCCCGAGGCCCCCGGCCTGACGTTCGTGGGGCTGACGCAGTCCACCGGCTCGGCGTTCCCGCTGGTCGAGGCGCAGGCCAAGCTGATCGCCGCGCAGCTCGCCGGCCGGTACGCCCTGCCCGACCCGGCGCGGCAGCGGGCCGCCTGCCGGGCCGAGCTGCGGGCGGCGACGGCCCGCTGGGGCCAGCGCCGCCCGGCGATGCGGGTGGACTTCGACGCGTACCTGGCCGAGCTGACCCGAGAGCTGAAGGCCGGAGCACGCCGGTGACGAGCCTGACCGGCCGGCGGGTCCTCGTCACCGGGGCGAGCGGCACCTTCGGTCGACACCTCGGCGTCGCGTTGCGCGCCGGTGGCGCCCGGGTGGTGGGGCTCGACCTGCGCGCCCGCAACGAAGATCACCTGCCCGTGCTCGGCTGCGACCTGACCGACCCGGCGGCCGTCCCCGCCGCGGTGCGGGAGGCCGTCGCACGACTGGGAGGGCTCGACCTGCTGATCAACAACGCCGGGGTGGGTGGTCCCGCCCCGGCCGAGTTGCCGCCCGACGAGGTGGTCCGCCAGCAGTTGGAGGTCAACCTGCTGGCCGCCTGGCGGACCACCGCCGCCGCGCTGCCGGCCCTGGTCGCCGTGCGCGGGCGGGTGATCTTCGTGGCGAGCCGGATGGCGGTGCTGCCGCTGCCCCTCGCCGCCGCCTACGGGGTCAGCAAGCGGGCCCTCGTCGCGTACGCCGACGCGCTGCGCCACGAGGTGGGCACCCACGTCGGGGTGAGCGTCGTCTACCCCAGCATGGTCGCCTCACCGATCCACGACAGCACCGCCGAGGCGGGCCTGTCCCTGCGGGGAGTGTCCCGCCCGGAGCTGGCCGTCGGCCGGCACGCGCCCGCGCTGGCCGACCGGCTGGTGCGCCGTACCCTCGCCGCGCGGCTCGCCGCCGGTGACCTGGACGCCGCGCCGCTGGCCGCCGGGATGCTGCGTCGGCACCGTGACCCTGGCTGAGCGGGAATGCTCGACGGCCCGGCCGCGCTGATCCGTGGCAGCACGCGCCGCCGCCGGTGGCGGCGTTACCGTGGTGTCAGAGGAGGTGCCGCAGGGTGACCGAGGCGTGGGACGCGGCCGTGGAGGCGCAGATCCGAGGGGCCATGCAACGCGGCGAGTTCGACAACCTGGCCGGCATGGGCAAGCCGATCCCCGGGCGCGGAATGCCGTACGACGAGTCGTGGTGGATCAAAAGTTTCCTGGAGCGCGAGAAGCTGCCCAGCGACCTGCTGCTGCCCACACCGCTGCAACTGCGCCGACGCGTCGAGCAGGTCCCCGACGAGGTCCGCGACCTGCCCACCGAGCAGTCCGTACGGGCCTTCGTGGGGCAGCTCAACGCCCAGATCGTCGCCTGGCTGCGTAACCCCGACGGTCCCCGGGTGGCGGTCCGGCCGGTGAACGCCGACGAGGTGGTCCGTCGTTGGCGTGCCGAACGGGCGCGTCCCGAGGTCACCGCCACCACCACCGCGCCGGCCACCACCGCGCCGGCCACCACCGTCGCGCCCGCCCGCCGAGCCCGCCGGGGCTGGTGGCTGCGCTGGCACCGCCGGCGCTGACCTCGGCCGAACCGAACAGATCCGTACGGTCCCGAACACCTGGTTCCGGGGCCGTGCCCGGCAGCGTCGCTACGGTCGGGACCGGGCGATCTGACGGCAGGCACGGGATGCGGGGGCGACGTGAGCGAGCGCGCCGCGACGTACGCCGAGGTGTTCGCGGTACGCGAGTACCGCCAACCGCCACCTGTTCGCCTGCTGTCGCTGCGCGGCGCGCTGCTGGTGAACGCCGCCACGTTCCTCGTCTGCGCCCTGCTGATCGCGCGCGGCGTGCGGGCACGCCCGGCGCCTCGGACGCCGCTGAACCCCGCCCGACGTGCTCGCGCGGACGGCCTGCGGCTGGTCTTCGCCGACCCCTGGCTGCGCGCCTACGTGCTCGTCCTGTGGACGGCCAGCGCCTTCACCTACGCCGCCGAGGGGCTGATGGCCCCGCTGGCCGGGCAGTACGACGGCGACTCCGCCACCGTGGGGCTGTTGCTGGCCGCCGCGCCGACGGGCATGGCGCTCGGCGGAGTCGCCCTCACCCGGCTCTGTCCGCCGGCGGCCCGCCCGCGGCTGATCCGGCCCTGGCCGCGCTGTCCGCCGGTGTGCTCACGGCAGCGTGGACCGTTCCGCCGCTGTGGGTGGTGCTGGTGATGTTGGGGCTGGCCGGGGCCGCGAGCGCCTTCGCCGTACCGCTGAACGCCCTGTTCGGCCGGGCGGTGCCGGCGGTGCACCGGGGACGGGCCTTCGGGGTCGCCATCACCGGCCTGAGTGGCCTGCAGGGAACGGCGATGGTCCTGGCGGGTCTGGCCGCCGACTGTTGGTCGGCCACCACGGTGATCGGGTGCAGCGGAGTGTCGGGGGCGGTGGCGGTCCTCGCCCTCGGTCCGTTGTGGCGGCGTGCCGTCGCGTCGGCGCCGTTCGGGGACACCGTCGAACAAGGCCGAACGACCCCGAACGCCGAAAGCCTACCGCCGAGGTGGGCGGCGGTAGACGCTGAGGTCGTCGGGCGGGCACGGGGCCGCCCTGAAGGGGGAAGGAGAAGCGCATGCGTGGCGTTCGCGAGCGTGGCATCAGCTGGACCTGACCGTGACGGTGCGCGGACCGTCGACGTCCCTCCTCGGAGGACGCTGCGGCCGTGCACGACGAGAGGCGCGGGGGGGGGGGGGGGGGGGGGGGGGGGGGCCCCCCCCCCCCCCCCCCCCCCCCCCCCCCCCGCCCCCCCCCCCCCCCGGCCCCC
>NZ_JBNCKT010000217.1:601-3953 GCF_049841675.1 Micromonospora sp. DT4 | reverse complement strand
CACTCGGCATCGGTGAGCTCGAATCGTGCAGACATAGCGCTCGGGTAACACTCCGGACACCCGTGATGTTCCTACCCTACCAACCATGATCCACAAGACAGGCCCTAGCACCCCGGCAACCTGCCCGGCCTCCGCTCCTGAGCAGGCTGCGGCACCGGGAGGTGCTGGCGATATCCGCCGCCGCAACCAGTAGGACCGAGCATCGGGACTGGCTCCGACGCAGACGGTGGTGACCGGCGTCGTTGCTCTTGCGGTCGCCAGCCCTTCACGTCGGAGCACCCTGAAACCCGGGTCGTGGAGGGGCTACCGTCCGATGTCCGTCCGGTAGCGCATGCCCTCGAAGCTGACCTTGCCGATGTTGGCGTATGCGTTCGTCGCCGCAATCTCCTTGGTGGCACCGAAACCCACCACATTGATGCACGCGCCACCATCGGTAACGAGGCCCTTCTCCGGATGGACCGTTGCCTGTCCGACATAGACCCGGCAGGCGTCGGTATCGACGTCCTCGATGCCGCTGATCGGGTAGTACCGTCCGTACCGCCCGTACGGCCAGCCCTTGTACCAGCCCTTGTTGCGGCCCTTGGACACTTGCCGGGTCGGACCCTGGGTGGCGATGACATCGCAGTACCACAGACCATCAAGTTCCATCGGCGGAGACTGGTCGAGACGTCCTTCGTGCATCGCCCAACAGGTCGCTAGGAAGTCACTACGGATCTGCGGCAGGGCGACTTCCGCCTCCGGGTCGCCCATGCGTACGTTCACCTCGAGCAGGTACAGGTCGCCGTCCACGAGCATGCAACCCACGTAGAGGATGCCTGTGTACTCCAGACCCTCGCTGTCGATGGCGTCCAGCAGCGGCGCGAGGATCTGCCGGCGGAACAGCTCCCGGATCGACGGCGTGTCGAAGGGATGTGGCGAGTAGGCGCCGACTCCACCACAAAGGACACCGGTGTCGCCGTCATCGGACCACGGGTAGTCCACCGCCATGGGTAGCAGCTGCCACTGTCCGTCGGAGACCATGGCGAAGAAGAGCAGCTCATGCCCGAGGAGTTTGTCCTCCACCACCACTCGGTCGCCCGATGCGCCGAAAGCTCGCCGGACCATGAGTGTGTCGATCGCGACGGAGGCTGCCTCCAGGTCGTCACAGACGAAGGTGCCGTTTCCACCGCAGAGGCCGTCCGCCTTGATGACGACGGGGCGAGAGCGTGACTTGACGTAGTCGTATGCCGAGTGGGGATCGTCGAAGCAGGCAAAGTCAGCGACCGGGATGCCGTAACGCTCGCACAGATGCTTGGTATAGACCTTGCTCGTCTCCAGCCGGGCGGCTGTCTTGCCGGGCCCGATGGTGGGCAGGCCGGCCAGGCGGAATTCGTCCGCGAAGCCTGCGGCCAGCGCCGAGGTGCAGGACACGAGGACGAGATCCACCTTCTCCTGGCGGGCGAAGTCGACCATGGGCGCAACGGCGCCCAGGGTCAGGTCCTGCCGGGAGATGACGCGTTCGGTGGTGATGGCGTCGCAGCCGGGGGCGTAGTAAACAACGGCGTCCGGGTTGGTCCGGACCATCAGGTCGGCGGTCGCGTGCCCGCGGCCGGAATTGTCGATCAGCAGCACTTTCATCGGCACTCCAGAATGAGGTCGGGTTCAGTGGCCGCTGTCACCGGACAGAACCGGGCCTCGCTCGGCGGGTGGCGGGCCCTGATCGGGCATGCCGGCTGTGACCGACTCGCGACTTTCGATCGTGACCACGGCGGCGGCCCGGTCGGCGGACTGCATCGCCTCGGCGAGGGTGGGGGCGGCGGCGACGACGAACCCCAACCGCTCCCACGAACTGACCAGAGGCAGCACCTCGTCCCCAGGGCCGACGTCCACCTGCGCGTCCGTCACATCCGCCATGGTGCGTGCGGCTTCGACTCCGGTGACGCGGACGACCGTGCCGGGCGCTGTGTGGAGATAGCGGATTGCCGCCGCGCGGTGCGGAATGGCATCGATGACCGGAGGCTTACCGCACAGCACCTGAACGAGTTCCGCCACCGGGTTGAAGCCGTATGCCAATTCGATGAGCTCGAGGATGCGGTCTCCCGGTGTGCGGGCCGCGCACTCGATCAGTACAACGCCGTGCTCGTCGACGATCCACTCGCCGTGCAGGAAGGCGCTGCCGAGGCCCGTTCCCTTCGCAAATTGGCGCATGCCGTCGGTGAGGGCGGTCCGCACATCCGCGGGAAGGTCTGCCGGTACGCTCTGGCCGCGTTCGACCGGGTAGGCCCCCGGCCACACCAGCTTCGCGGTGACGTTGGTGAAAATCGGCTCGCCTTCGTGCACGAGCATTTCGACGCTGTACTCCGGCCCACGCAGGCGCTCTTCGACCAAGAATCGCCGCCGGGTCGGACGCGCGGGCAGCAGGATGTCACCGGCGCCGCTCACCTCGGCCCACAAGTCGTCCGTCGCTGACGCCAGATCGTCCAGCAGGCGGACACCGACACTCCCAGCCCGGTCAGCCGGCTTGAGTACACCGCCGCCCGTCTCCGCCGACAGGAAACGCCGGACACCAGCGATGTCGGTGATCTCCGCCCACCGCGGTGTGCGCATGCCCAGACGTTGAGCCGTGGCACGCATCATCGCCTTGTCCCGGAAGATCGAGGCGGCCTGCGTGCCGGCGCCGGGTAGGCCGAGTGCCTCGGCCAGCGCGGCCGCCCCGGGGACCGCATATTCACTTGCCGGAAGCACCGCGTCGACGGGCCGGAGCGCGTTCTCGGCCTGGCCGACCGCGACGAGTTCTTCGGACTGGACGTAATCGGCGTGGACCAGCTTTTCGATGCACGGGAATTGGGTCACCCGGTCGGCCAAATTGCGGCTTCGGACGATTTCCGATTCTTCTATGACGACGACGCTGCCGGGCGGCAGGCACCTGTCCAGATTGCGAAGCACATCACGGATGAAGCCGACTACCAGGACGCGGGTCACGGCTATTACCTCTCCTCACAAGCAACTGTCACGGTGGATCGTGATTTCAGCAGGGTAGCGAGAGACGCCAGCGGCCCGTGGCCGCAATGGCCACGATCAGGAACCGAGGGCAAGAATGGACCCTGCATGACGATGCCTGCGCCGGGAGACGCTATCAATGCACCATCGCCGGAAGCAAGCATCCGCACCTTCGGTGCGAAATGTCAACGCCGACCGACCTTTTCAGCAGCGTGGGAGGACCCTACCGACTGGATGATGAGCAGGTTAGATCGCTGCTCCGGATGGGTGGGCGAGCACCGTCGTGGGGGGGCCCCCCCCGGGCCCCCCCCCCCGGGGAGCAGCCCGGGCCCACACACCCTGGCGCGCCCCCCGCCCGCCGCCGGCGGCCGCG
>NZ_JBNCKT010000217.1:0-591 GCF_049841675.1 Micromonospora sp. DT4 | reverse complement strand
TGGGTGTGGCCCGCTTTTTCTACTCCCCCCCGGGGGCGCGCCCCCCCGCCCGCGCCCCCCCCCGCGCCCCCCCCCACGACGGTGTAACCGGCCGTTCCACCACGTCATTGCCAGCCCCTTCCCGGGCAGCGGCCGGCCTCGATGCCGTTCGGGACGGGCGGCCTGCAGACGGGGTCTGATCCTTCGATGTCTGCGCCCGTGCTCTCGAACGGGCTAGGTGGCGCTCACCAACGAGGTGCGGGCGTCGGTGCCCGTCGGGCGGGGCGAGTCCGGCGCGACGTCGGACGCCATCCTGGCCGGCGCCGGTTGTGGAACCGCGATCAGGTCGGTCTCCGGCCAGGTGACCGCAAGTGGTGTCAGCCCCTCCACGTCGAGACGCCGGGCGAGTCCCCGCCGTGCCGCCGGCGTTCAGGCCGACGGCGATTGCCCCCGGCAGAGTACGAGCAACTGCAGCGCGATGACGACGCCCTCCTTTCCGAGAGCATCGCGGTACCGCATGATGATCCGTTGCTCGCGAGCTAGGCCGTGTCTTGTGGATCAGGTTTCGCGGGCGAGGTCGCGGAGCCAGATCTTGATGGTGGCGATGTCGAT